>NZ_LVJN01000012.1 GCF_002109495.1 Magnetofaba australis IT-1 | reverse complement strand
GGGGCGTCGGCTGCGGGGGCGGCTTCCAGCCCGCGCCGCAGCGCCGCGCCGATGCGCGCCCCCACCACCCACAGCGCGGGCTGTTTGGCGGCGAAGAGCTTTTCGCCCTTTTTGGTGCGCTTGGCGCGGGGCCTGGCCGGGCGGGCGGCGCCGTCGCCGACCTCCGCCTCTTCGCTGCACAGGTAGAGCAGCAGGGAGACCAGAGGGGCGAGCGCGCCGACCATTTCGCGGTCCTGTTTCGGCCAGTCGGCGGACTCCTGGCCGGGTAGGGTTCGGGCGTCCGCCAGCCCGCCCTTCAGGTCGCCGCCCAGCCCCACGGGCATCACCCGCAGCGCCGGGCCGTCGGCCTCGTCCAGGTCCAGCACGATGCGCAGCTCGTCGCGTCCGCTCATGGGGTCGTGCTCCAGGTGGGCGAAAAATCCGGCGCAGGGGATATCCCCATCCCAGATGAGGCCGGGCGTGGCGATGTAGACGCACCACTCGGGCAGGCGCTGCAGCAACGCGGCGGGGATGTCGCCGGTGATGGGGGTGGCCATGAGCGCGGCGCGCAGGTGGTCGTCGAAGAGGTAGACGCCCTTGGTGTAGCGCCAGGCGGCCAGGGCCACGGCGAGCCACGGCGCGATGGGCGCGGCGGGACCGGCGGCCAGCAGACCGGCCAAGGCTCCCATGCCGCCCACGGCCTTGATTCCATGCAGGGAGGGGCAGTAGCACCAGTCAGGCCAGGCGCGCTCCCCGGCCATGCCCACCGCGCGCACGGTCTCCAGCTCCGACCAGGCGCGTGGGTGTTCGCGGCCAAAGCGGGTGAGGTGGTCCAGAGGCCGGGCGGCGATCTGATCGGGGGATGGCGTCACGACGCCAGGCGCCGTTCGACGGCGTGCGTCACAGCCAGCTTTTGCGCGTAGCGCCAGCTTCGGCAGCGGGCCAGCAGGGCGGCGCCATCGACGCCGAAATCCTCGGCCAAGCCCTGGCGCAAGCCATCTTCCAACTCATGGTCGAGTGCGGCGATGGTGAGCGGATCGCGCACGGTGGCTTGGAGCAGGTCGCAGAACAGGGCAAATTCGGCGTCGGTGATATCGGGAAGCTCCTGCAGGCAGGTTTCGCGGTAACGCGCGGCGATATTTTCGATGAGCGCGGTGGGCGACCCGCCGAGGTCGTCCAGGAGCGTGCGCAAGGCCGGGCCGGGTTGGATGCGGATGCGCAGATCGTGTTCGTGTGGCATGGGGTCTCCAAGGTCAAAGGAGGCCGGGCGGGGCGTCCCGCCCGGCGCACGCAGGTTAAGCGTCGTCGTCGACCAGAGCGCGGCAGTCGTCGAGGATCTGGCTCCATTCGAGAGCGCTCACGGCGTCGACGGCGCGGTCAGGCAGACAGATGACGTCATGGATGCAGAGCCGTTGCACAGAGAAGCCCTCAGCATCGACGATTCCATTGCCGATGAGTTCGCGCATGCCCGCCAGCGCTTCACGGCGCAGGGCGGACAGGATGGCGTCATGGGCCAGGCGGGTGGCGTCGTCCAGGTCGCGCCAGGCTTCGCTGGCGCGCTGCATTTCGCTGGTGGTTTGGCCGTTGCCGCCTTGGGCGATGGCGTTGCGGGAATCGAGGAGCGCCCATTCGAGCAGGTCGTTGGCTTGCTCTTCTGTCAGGGCGTCGAACAGGGATTCAGCAGAGGGGGTGTTTTGAGCGGTCATGGCAATCCTCCCGGCCTCAAGGGCCTTGTCAGGAAAGGGTGATAGGCATTTTGCATGCTTAACAACAGTATGGCGCGTGACAGTGAGTGAATCAAGATCTTGGTTGTCGTGGCATAATTTAAATCGTGGCGTTCAGGCCGGGCGGGGGCCGATCCCCCGCCCGGTGATGGCGTCAGGCGGCGCGGCGCGTTTCGGCGTCGGCGGCGCGTGTATGCAAAATCCAATCGGCGGCCTTTTGCGCCTGTGCGGCGGCGTAAACCGCCATGCGCGGGTCATTTTTCAGCACCGTCATCCAGCTACGCAGATAGGCGGCGCTGTTCTCCTCAGTGTGCGGCAGGATGCCCGCGCGGTTGCACAGAAAGCAGGCGGTGAATTCGGCAATCAGCTCCTCTTTGGAGTAGCTATGGCGCGAAACCAATAGCGGCTTCATGTCGCGATCGAGGCGCGAAGCGTGGCCGGTGGCGTGGCCCATCTCATGGAACAGGGTCGAATAGAACTCTTCGGCGCCGTGGAAGGCGTCGCGCGGCGGCATCTGGATGCGGTCAGAGCCGGGGGTGTAGCACGCGCGGGCGCCGCCATAGCGAATCGGCGGGGCGTCGCGCCAGTCGGTGACGATGCGTTCGGCGGCGTCGATGGGCGAGAACGCCGCCGGCGTGGCCACGGGCGCAGGCCGGGGGGCGTCGAGTCCGTCGCACTGGTCGATATTGAAGACGGTATAGCGCTTGAGAAGTGCGTACCGATCCAGCAACGGGTTGCCGTTATCGTCCAGTTGATCCAATCGCTTTTCTTGAAAGCTAAAGAAAACCACGGGGAACCCCTTCTCCCCTTTACGCACCTGACCGCCTTTTTCTTGGGCCTGTTTGTAGGTGGTCCAGTAGGGAGAGACGTAACCCTGAAGTGATCCCATCACCGGCAACAGAAACGCATTGATGCCGCGATAGTGTTTCTTAGTGGAGAAGTTTAAGGCGTGTTCGGAAGTTCCGGCGCTTGCCCAAGGTTTACGCCAGGGGATGTGGCCTTGTTCCATCAGGGTGATAATGCGGGTGGTGATCTCTTCAAAGGGATTCATGAACTTCCTCCCGGCCTCAAGGGCGCTTGTTAGGAATATGTGGGGTGTGTCTCAACTCGCAATGCCAGTATAGCAAGAACGCATAAGTAAAACAATCGAAATCATCAATAAAACAGAATAAAATTCAAAGTTGATGTGTTGTGTGCTGTATGGATTACAGTAACACGGAGCGGTTTTATTGTGTGGCGCGGGGCGCAAGGGTGTGGCGTGGCGGCTCAGCGCAAGGGGAGAGAGGGCGGGAGCTGGGCGGCGCAGGGTATGGGGCGGGGAGGGGGTGGCGGCCACAGGGGAAGCCTGTCCGCGCCTCATGGGTTTGATTTGTTGCCGGGAACACCACTTAACGGCGACGGTGGGTTTAGGCGGCTTGGGGTGGGTTAGTCGCCTAAACAAGGGCTTGGCGTGATGTTGTGGGGCGGGTGTGCGGGGTGTGGGAAGAGCGTCAAAGAGCCGCCAAAGCGGGGGGGTGGCGTGGTTGCGGGTAGTGTAGAAAGCCGCAACCAAGCGGGGGTGTGAGGACGAACAATCAGTGGGTTAGGGATGAGTGGAGCAGGCAAACCCGCAACCAAGGAGCGGCAATGTCAAGGCAAGGTCAGGGGGTGGGGGGTCGGCAGAGCGCCCCCGCCCCCCACCAACGGGGGGGTGGGTACCTGAACGGATGCACTCTTTTGAGGTTTGGTTGGGCGAATCAAAATTTGCAATAGATGAGTGTGATTAGAGACTTGTCATTTTGACTTTGGTAGTCTCTTGGTATGGCTACGCACGCGAACACGTCTGATGGCGCTCTACGTTTTGAGTGTGATGCTTGTGGGCATCGCTTCGAAAGCACGCCTTTGCGCTCAGAACCTGCCCCGAAGGGGGTCAACCCACCCTTCTATTGGTTCGCTTCCTGCCCTGAGTGTTTTGAAGAGGCGGGCCAAGCCTCCTGGCAGCGCGCCGCCATGTGCGCCACCGGTCCGCGCACGCCTGAAGGTAAGCGCCGCTCTGCGGAGAACCTGGAGGGTTACCCCACCGCTGAACAGCGCCTGCGCACCCGCTACAACGGTCTAAAAACTGGCCTTCACGCCCGCACGATCAGCGTTTTGCCAGCCAATCCAGGAATGTATCCGATTTGCAATCAGTGCGACGTTGGCGCAGAAGCCTGCGCCCAGGAAGAGCATTGTATGCTCCTGCTGGCGCGCACTTGGAGCACGATGCAGGCGTATGAGAAGGGTGACGCCAAGGCGTTGTTGGCGCACAACGCCAAGCTGTGAGAATGGCGCCGTAAAAATGCATCACTGAAACAGCTTGGATCGTCCAAAAATGGCGGTCCAAAAATCCCACACCAGAAAAAGCTCTCTAACTCAGAAAACTCAGTCATAGAGTTTCCGGGTCAGGGGGTGGGAGGATGTATTCAGTGAGCATGTACAGAGAAGTGCGTTTGGCGGTAACCAGAGGCGGGATGAGCAAGCGCAAGGCGGCGGAGACTTTTGAGCTGGATCCGCGCACGGTGCGCAAAATGATGGAGAACCCTGAGCCGCCAGGCTACCAGCGGAGCAAGCCGGTCAGATTGCCCAAACTGGGGCCGTTCACCGGGTTCATAGATCAGATTCTCAAGAACGATCTGGAGAAGATCAAGAAGGAGCGCCACACCGCGCAGCGGATATATGAACGGCTGCGCGATGAATACGGCTACGACGGGAAATATGGCGCGGTCAAGGAGTATGTGCGCGGCAAGCGTCTGCATCTGAAAGAGAAGTTTGTTCCCCTCAGCCATGCGCCCGGACACGCCCAGGTGGACTTTGGGCAAACGCACGGCGTGATCGGCGGCGTGGAGCGCAAGATCCACTTTTTCTGTATGAGTCTGCCCTACAGCGACGACAGCTTCGTTATGGGCTTCCCCGCGGAAACCACGGAAGCGTTTTGTGCGGGGCATAACGCCGCCTGTGATCACTTCGGCGGCGTTCCCCAAAGCATTCTGTACGACAACACCAGCATCGCCGTGGTCAAAGTTTACCGGGATGGTCGCCGAGATCTGACCGAAGAGATGATCCGGCTGCAATCCCATTACCTGTTCGATAGCCGCTTTGGCCGCCCGGCGCGAGGTAACGACAAAGGCAAGGTCGAGGGGCTGGTCGTCTACGCCCGACGCAACTTCATGGTCCCGGCTCCCCGCTTTGAATCGTTTGATGCGCTCAACGCTCACCTGCGCCAGAAATGCCTGGAGCGTCGTCAACAGACATTGCGAGGCTGTCAGCGGAGTATCGGAGAACGATTTTCCACAGACCAGGCGGCGTTCCTGCCGCTGCCGCCAATTCCCTACGACGCTTGCGAGAAGGTGAGCGCCAAGGTCACATCCCAGGCGCTGGTGCGCTATCGAACCAATGACTATTCGGTTCCGGTGCGTTATGGCTTTCACGATGTGCAGGTGCGGGGCTACATCCACGAAGTGGTGATCGCCTGTGGCGCTGAGGTGATTGCCCGGCATCCACGCTCCTATGCGCGTGAGGACGCCATCTATGACCCCTTGCACTATCTGGCGCTGCTGGTGGTGGTTCAGCGGAAACATGACAACCGCCTAAGCCAAAATATCAGTTAGCTGTTCGCCTTTTCAGCCATTTTTTGGGATGGCTGAAAAGACTGCTTTTGGTGCGTCGTCCGACGCCGTTCTCTGGCCGCCTCAAGCTTTTGATCTCGTTCGGCCAGGATCTGCACATGCCGCCCTTCCAGGCGATCCTGTGGGGTGACGTAGTCGATGGCGCTATGGAGCCGCCGGGTGTTGTAATGCTCGACGTACTTTCCCACAACCCGTTGGGCATCTTCCAGCGATAATGGCGTCTGAGGCCGAATGCACTCACGCTTCAAACTACCGTGAAAACGCTCCAGCTTTCCGTTGCTCTGCGTATAGTAAGGCGAAGTCCTCACATGCGTCATGCCGGATTCCCGGATGAACGCCTTAAAATCGTTGGCAACGAACTGCGGCCCATTGTCTGAGAATGGCGCCGTAAAAATGCATCACTGAAACAGCTTGGATCGTCCAAAAAATGGCGGTCCAAAAAATCCCACACCAGAAAAAGCTCTCTAACTCAGAAAACTCAGTCATAGAGTTTCCGGGTCAGGGGGTGGGAGGATGTATTCAGTGAGCATGTACAGAGATGTGCGTTTGGCGGTAACCAGAGGCGGGATGAGCAAGCGCAAGGCGGCGGAGGCTTTTGATCTGGATCCGCGCACCGTGCGCAAAATGATGGAGAACCCTGAGCCGCCAGGCTACCAGCGGAGCAAGCCGGTCAGATTGCCCAAACTGGGGCTGTTCACCGGGTTCATAGATCAGATTCTCAAGAACGATCTGGAGAAGATCAAGAAGGAGCGCCACACCGCGCAGCGGATATATGAACGGCTGCGCGATGAATACGGCTACGACGGGAAATATGGCGCGGTCAAGGAGTATGTGCGCGGCAAGCGTCTGCATCTGAAAGAGAAGTTTGTTCCCCTCAGCCATGCGCCCGGACACGCCCAGGTGGACTTTGGGCAAACGCACGGCGTGATCGGCGGCGTGGAGCGCAAGATCCACTTTTTCTGTATGAGTCTGCCCTACAGCGACGACAGCTTCGTTATGGGCTTCCCCGCGGAAACCACGGAAGCGTTTTGTGCGGGGCATAACGCCGCCTGTGATCACTTCGGCGGCGTTCCCCAAAGCATTCTGTACGACAACACCAGCATCGCCGTGGTCAAAGTTTACCGGGATGGTCGCCGAGATCTGACCGAAGAGATGATCCGGCTGCAATCCCATTACCTGTTCGATAGCCGCTTTGGCCGCCCGGCGCGAGGTAACGACAAAGGCAAGGTCGAGGGGCTGGTCGGCTACGCCCGACGCAACTTCATGGTCCCGGCTCCCCGCTTTGAATCGTTTGATGCGCTCAACGCTCACCTGCGCCAGAAATGCCTGGAGCGTCGTCAACAGACATTGCGAGGCTGTCAGCGGAGTATCGGAGAACGATTTTCCACAGACCAGGCGGCGTTCCTGCCGCTGCCGCCAATTCCCTACGACGCTTGCGAGAAGGTGAGCGCCAAGGTCACATCCCAGGCGCTGGTGCGCTATCGAACCAATGACTATTCGGTTCCGGTGCGTTATGGCTTTCACGATGTGCAGGTGCGGGGCTACATCCACGAAGTGGTGATCGCCTGTGGCGCTGAGGTGATTGCCCGGCATCCACGCTCCTATGCGCGTGAGGACGCCATCTATGACCCCTTGCACTATCTGGCGCTGCTGGAGGAGAAACCCAGGGCGCTGGATCAAGCCGCCCCGTTGCAAGGATGGGAACTGCCAGATGAGTTCGCCACCTTGCGCCGTCTGATGGAGTCCCGCCTGGGTAAAAAGGGCAAGCGGGAATATATTCAGGTTCTGCGCCTATTGGAGACGTTCTCCTTTGAACAGGTCCATTTTGCCGTGCAACAGGCGTTGAAGTTGGGCGCCATTGGCTTTGAGGCGGTCAAACATCTGCTGATCCGGCACATTGAACAACGTCCGCTCCGTTTGGATCTGTCCCGATATCCCTTTTTGCCCGAAGTGCATGTGGCGCGTACATCCGCCAGGGATTACGCCGCGTTGACGTCAGGAGAGCAGCGATGAACGACTCTCCGCAGATCCTCCTGGCGCACCACCTCAAAGCGCTCAAACTGCCCACATTTTATCGAGAATATGAAAAGATCGCCAAACAGTGCGCGGCGGAAGGCGTTGATCATAGCCGATACCTGCTGCGACTGAGCGAACTGGAGTTGATTGAGCGGGAGCGGCGCATGGTGGAGCGACGTATCAAACAAGCCCGGTTTCCCACCATCAAGAGCCTGGACTCCTTTGATTTCCTGGCCATGCCCTCATTGAACAAGGTTCTGGTGATGGAGCTGGCGCGTTGCGAATACATTCAGCGCCGAGCCAATATCATCGCCTTGGGCAACAGCGGAACCGGGAAAACCCATATTGCGTTGGGATTGGGCCTGGCCGCCTGTCAGCAGGGGTTGGCGGTTGGCTTCACCACTGCCGCGTCGCTGGTACACCAGTTGATGGAGGCGCGCGACGAAAAGCAGCTGCAGCGTTTCCAGAGTCAGTTGAGTAAACACAAGCTGTTGATCATCGACGAATTGGGCTTCGTCCCACTCTCCAAAACGGGGGCTGAGCTGCTCTTTGAGGTGATCAGCCAGCGCTATGAGCAGGGTTCAGTGATGGTGACCAGCAACCTGCCGTTCGAGGAGTGGACGGAGGTCTTCGGCTCCGAGCGCCTCACCGGCGCCCTGCTGGATCGGTTGACCCATCATGTCCACATCCTGGAGATGAACGGCGAAAGCTATCGACTGAATCAAAGCAAACGGCAAAAGCGCGCTGCAGAAACAAAAGCTTCCTGCTCAAATAGCAAAACCGACCCTTCCTGAAACTGGCGATCCTGCCCACTTGCGGCTCCGGGAGAGGCGGACGCTCCGCTATCCCTGTGGAAAACGAAAACACGTTTCCCACAGGTCTGCCGCCTCTCCCTCATTCTGAATCTCAAGTGTGTTGAAAAGATGTTTTTGTTCGTTTTTTTAAAGACAAAGGAAAACGGCAAACCCCGTTGTGCGCTACGCGCCCAACCAATGCCCAAGTGATGCATTATTGCGGCGCCATGGTGCTGCATTTTTCGGGCGCCATTGACATTCTCTGGCTCGAAGAGGATGAACTGGCGCGCCTGCTGGAGCAGGCCGGGGAGGCTCCCCATCTGCTCGACTTTATCCGTTTGATGGTCAATACCGGCCTGCGCCCTGGAGAAGCGCTCAATCTGCGCTGGGACGTGGAGGTCAATCTGCCGTCTGGACTCATAGCCCTGCAGGCGGAGAAGGTCAAGTCCGGCAAGGGGCGCCATGTGCCCATCAACGCCGCCGCGCGCGCGGCGCTGCTGAGCCGGGCAAGGTTTCGCGCGCAATACTGCCCGGGGTCGCCGTGGGTGTTCTGCCATCCAAACGGGGAGCGGATCAAGTGTGTCAAAAAGAGCTTCGCCACTGCCGTGCGGCGCGCTCGGATCGATAAGCGCTTCACGCCGCACGGGCTGCGTCATCACACGGCCACGGCGCTGCTCAGAAGAGGGGTAAGCCCGGCAACGATTCAAAAGCTGCTGGGTCATGCGGACATCGCCACGACCATGGGCTACGCCCACGTAGTGCCGCAAGAGGTGGAAGCGGCGCTGCTGGCGCTGGAGAATCCACTTAAAAAACACTTAACCCTGGACGCACAAACAAAAACAGCGCTGTAGGGTGGCGGCCCTAAGCGCTGTTTTTACTGAAGAATTTTGGTGGAACAAGCCGCACTTAGATCGGGAATTCTGAGAGATTGAAACGGCATATAATCGTTAAATATCAATAGATTGTCAAAACGGATAGTCATCGTCACTGCCAGTGTCAGGTTCCTCAACCGATTCTTCCTCGGTCAGTTCCGCAGCCTCCTGCTCAACTGGCTTCACTCCCCAATTTTCAAGGGCCTTGCCGAGATTGAAGCCAGCGTCCTTGTTCCAGCTATCGTATGGGGCAGCCGTCTGGCTCCAGGGTTCCTTTCCTTTGTCTGGCAAGTGGATCCGTACCCGGGTCGGAACATGGAAGGCGCTGCCGAAGACAATCGATTCCCCCGAGGCCAGCACCGTGATCTGGTCCAACAGGCGGCGGGACTGTGACGGGACGATCCGCCGAAAGTGCTCGATGTCCTCATGGTTCTGGAGTCGGTGCATGATGATGTTGGCGCACTGACTGATGATGGTGGGACTGATTTCACTGGGGCGCTGGCTGGCCACGATCATGGAGAGCCCGAACTTGCGCCCTTCTTTGGCGATGCGCTCATAGGCCTCCCGCGAGATTTCAGTCCCCGGATCCTCATCCTGCCGACGGGGCCGGATGTAGTTATGCGCCTCTTCCAGCACCAACACCCACGGATCCTTGAAACGATCCTCTGCCGGTACATGCTCCCTGAGTTCGAGCAATATCCGCCCGATGATGCCGCAGACATATGGGAGAACCTCATGGCCAAGCATCGAGCAGTCAATGACATTGACTTCGGATGCGCTCTCCTGGCCTATCCCCATCCTCTCAGCGATATCTGAAATGCTGCGGATTTCAATGCCGGCATCATCATAATTGAGAAAAGCACCCCATCTCCTATCAGCAATACGATTATTGAGCCGCAACTGAAGAGTTGAAATATGCTGTTTCAATCGAAACTCATCATCGTCGCCTTTGACGCTTTCGAGTAGCCCATTTTGAGACCTGACCGTTGCAATCGGAAAGTATTTTGGCTTGTCTGCCGAGTCCTGTGCCTGTGACTTTCTCTCTTTCAGTTGTGGGGCAATTTGATTCTTCAGCGCCTCGCAAAGATCGAAAAGCTCTTTTTGCCCCCTCTCTACTTTATCCCATTCACCTGCTCCAAGACTTGATATCTTCGTGTTCAACTGCCCAGTATCAAATTTCATTCCTCCGATAAACTCAATCACACCAGACCATAATGCTCTGATGTCCTTCGTCCGCTGACTATCACGCAGTACACTTTGAATCTTTTCTATTCTTGAGATGGCCTCATGCAGGTAGGATGGCAGTGCTTGGAGGGCATCTCCTCCCTTGGCAACAGACCAGAAGGCTTTCAATACAGGCTCTTGCGTTTGCCCCGCTGCGCTCAGCCAATCACAAACCTCCCTGGCATTCATCAGCCATACCGGAACGGAAAACTCCTTGCCATTGAGGTAGATCTTGTTCGGCTCTTTCATTTCGCAGCTGACACCAAAAGCACGCCCATACTCCCCGTTGATATCCAGCACGAAGAACCTGGGACGGCGGGTTTCTTTGGTTTCCTGGACAGCGCTTTGAAGCAGACGGGCCACGGTGAAGGACTTCCCCGATCCCGTATTGCCAACGATGGCCATGGGCCGTGAGAAGAGGTCGTTGAACGACGCCAGAAGCGGTTTGTCCGTGTTGGCGGTAGGAATCCCCAGATTCAGCCCGATGTCGTAGTCATCCCGTCCCCCGGCATCGCCAGGGGCGTTTCTCTTTGGCGCTTCGGAGAAGGCGGCCTGCATCACATCTCTGGATGCTGTCCGGGCCGGCGTTTCCAGGGAGGGGAGGACGGTGATTCCCGGGTCGAATCCATACGACCGGTCACGCTTGGGCTTCACGGTCCCCAACAGTTGGACCGAGGCTGTCCTGCGGGGCTTCACCAACTCCAGGGTCAACTCGTCGTCCGAAGTAGGATCGAAACTTTCCCTGGCTTCCAGATCCGTCACTACGCCGATGGCCAACTCTCCCGCACCGATATCGAACGTGAGGTAGGCGTTGATGGCGACGGCGGTCTGGACACCTTCGAAGCCCACGCGGCTCGGGCTCTTGATGTCCGGCTCCAACTCCACCTTCACGCGGAACCCGTGAACACCGATCACCCGCCCTATGGTCAGGGCATCATTCATTCCGACCCCCCACCACCAGCATTCCCTGAGGTCGCCTGCCGGATCTCGTTCTCAAACCGTTTAAGCTTCCTGAAGTCCTCAACCCATTGCACATGGGGCAACAGGTTGTGGGCGAAATCGTCAAACGTGGCCACCTTGGGATCAAACTCATCCTTGCTCGAGCGCAGCAGGAATGCCCGCTCACCAACGCTCCGATACCGCCTGATGCGCTCTTCCATGGCAGGTGTCGGCTTTCCCGGTGTGACCACCAACAGCACCAGGGAAGGGTTGGTCATGGCTTGGTCGATAATCTGGTTGACATGGTCGTCGCCGAACCCATAACCCATGACCAGGAAGAATGTTTGCGGCACGTGCAGGCGTTGGTGAAAAAGCCGGAACAGGTGCGCATACGGCATGTCCAGCGTTTGAACGAACTTATTGGATGTCGGCAAGATGCCGATCCGGCGATCTTCATCTTTCCACAACGCATCAAACCCAGCGGACGGCTTTTCAGCATCCGTCTTGCCTCGCCACGCCACGAACGAAGACAGATCCGAATGGCTGGCCGTCATGGCCTGATCGGGCCGTTCCCGCCAGTGGATGGATCCGTGCAGCTTGTAGAGGTGGAGGAATTTGTCGAACCGCCGTACCCGCCCCTCTGCCACCTCTCCGGGGAAGTAAACGTCCAGCCCATAGGCCGCCGGATCGAACAGCGCCTCCGTACGACCGGTGAACCCGTCGAAATATTGGATTCCCAGGTGGTCCAGCGCCTGCTCGATAACGGTGTCGTAATTGAGGGTGAAGACATGGCTCCGGCCAAGGCTGGCATCACGGGCTACCAGCTTGGAAAGAAATGCGTGGTGACCGGTTGCACCACCCATCTCGTCTTCCTCCGTCACTGGCGGAAGCCGAAGAGCGCAGCAGGTGTAGATGGCCCGCTCCAGATCCTTCAGCAGTTCATCTGCCTCACTGGCGTCCAGACTGAGGCTCTCCGACTCTTCTCCAATGCCAACGCGGATTTTGATATCGACGATGGGGTTTCCCTTGGCCGCCAACAGGTGGCGGATATTGCTCAGATAGGAGAGCCATTGTTCAAAATGCGGGGTGTCATGATCGCCGAGCAGCGTATCCATCTGGCGGGAGGTGATCACCTTCTGGAGATTTCCTTTGCTGGTCAGCTGATATCGACGTCCCAGCAACGCCAATACCTGATTCTCCAGATCGTACATGCTGAGCCCCCCGATCCGGGGAGAGCAGGAGCAACCCGCGCCCATGAGGACGACCACATTCTCCATCCGCATCCATTGGGCAAGCAGCGCCTGGATCCGGCGATGCCTGGATTCGTCATCACTTTCCAGGATGTCGCCGCCCTTTTCCCCACCGATCAGGCGGTATGGGAACGGCTTTTTCTCTTCGGTGGCAGCATCAACGGGGGGATTGGGCATCCTGACTCCTTACATCACTTCAAAATACTGTGGGGACTGTTCCAAATGGGTGGTTCCCGCCATTATCGCAGATCCCATGCCACAGGTTAATGGATGACGATTATGCCGTAAAACCTGATGGTTGCGCCACTTGGTCGCCGGTCACGGTTGACTCCAGAGGTCGGAACCCACAAAATCATTTCTGGTTTCAGTCACTTTCTTATGGCACATGGCATGGTGAAGACCCTGATCAGTTGGCTTGGCAGAACCGACCTGAACGCACGAACCCAATCGGAGCGTGTGGGGCTGGGCCCCATTGCCCAGGCGGTTGGTGCCCGTGACTTTGCCCGGTTGGAGCTGCTCTGCGATTATCCCCGGGAGGAAGCCGAGCCCTATATGGAATGGCTCAAGGCGCAACACCCCGTTGAAATCGCCCCCCACTTCGTCACACTTACCAGCCCGGTCCATTTCGGCGACATCTATGAGAGTGCCACCCGGGTGGTCTCCGACGCCATCAAAAACAACCGTGGCCATGCTGAACTGACTTTTCACCTGAGCCCCGGCACGCCAGCCATGGCGGCGGTGTGGATCATCCTGGCCAAAACCCGCTTCCCGGCGGAGCTGATCGAATCCTCCCGTGAGCATGGGGTGCGCACCGCTTCGGTGCCGTTTGACATCTCCGCTGACTTCATCCCCGACCTGCTGCGCAAGCCTGATGAGGAGCTGGAGCGCCTTACCGCCGGCCTGCCACCCGAAGCGCCGGAGTTTTCCAGCATAATCCATCGCAGCCCCGGCATGAAGCGGGTGATCGCCCGCGCCCGCCGCGTGGCTCCCCGGTCCATTCCCGTGCTGATCGAAGGCGAATCCGGCACCGGCAAGGAGCTGCTGGCCCGCGCCATTCACCGGGCCAGTCCCCGGCGGGACAAGCCGTTCGTGGCCGTCAACTGCGGGGCCATCTCTCCGGAATTGGTGGAGTCCGAACTCTTCGGTCACGAGAAAGGCGCGTTCACCGGAGCGGCTGCCGCTCGGACCGGATACTTCGAGGCGGCCCATGGCGGCACCCTGTTCCTGGACGAGGTAGGCGAACTGCCAGCGCCCTCCCAGGTCAAGTTTCTGCGCGCCATCCAGGAAGGTGAGATCGTCCGGGTGGGATCCACCACGCCCACCCCGGTGGATGTGCGCATCATCGCCGCCACCAATCGGACCCTCACCGAGGAGGTTGCCCAGGGACGGTTCCGGGAGGATCTGTTCTACCGGCTGGCGGTGATCGTCCTGCTCCTGCCCCCTCTGCGGGAACGCCCTGGGGATCTTGGCCCCCTGGTTGACCACCTGCTGGAGCAGATCAACCGGGAGAGCGAAACGGAGCCGGGGTTCGAGCATAAGAAACTTTCTGTGAACGCAAGAAACGTTCTCATGAAACACGACTGGCCGGGCAATGTGAGGGAGTTGCAGAACACCCTGCGCCGGGCCGTGGTCTGGTCCACCGGCTCCACCATCCGCCTGGAGGATGTGCGGGACTCCCTGTTCCCTGCGCCCAAGGGCAGCCAGCGCGACGAAAACATCCTCGCTCTCGATATTTTACAAGGCATTGACCTGCCAGGGATTATTGATCGCATCTCTCGCCATTACCTGGAGCAGGCCCTGGAGAAGACGGCGGGCAACAAGACCCGCGCCGCCGAACTCCTGGGACTGGCCAGCTACCAGACTTTGACCAACTGGATGAAAAAATATGGGGTGAAGGCATGATGGCATCCCCGTTGCTCTTACCCCCGATATGGAACGCTCAATCATGAAATCGCTGAACTTCGAATTCCTGCGCCCCTCCTGGCCGCAGCTGGCGGAATTGGGTGGCTTTGCCGAAAGCTATGCCCATCCCGATCCCGCAAGCAGCCAGGTGAAGCTGCGCGCGTTCGCGGAACAGCTCGTCCTGTGGATCTACGACCGGGCCGGCTTCCCCAAGCCGTTCAAGCCCAATCTGAACGATCTTCTCAATGAGCATGCGTTTCAGACCGCCGTGCCCAAGGTGGTGGTGGACAAGCTCCACGCCATCCGGATTCACGGCAACAAGGCGGCCCATGGCGAGAAGGCCTCCACCGACACCGCGCTGTGGCTGCTCAAGGAGTCTCACGAGGTGGGCCGCTGGATCTTCGTGACCAGTGGCCAGGGCAAAACCACCGACCTGGACGCCTACCAGGATCCGCCCTCGGGTGGCCTAGCGGGCGAAGCCCGTTCCCAGCTCAAGCGGGAAAAGAAGACGGTTCTGGAGCAGTTGGCCGCCCAGGAAGCGCAGATGCAGGCGCTCCTGGAGGAGTTGGACGCGGCCCGGGAGAAGGCGCAAACCGCTGAACTCAAGGCGGGCGAGTTGGAAGCGCTCATCCAGTCCGGCCGCCATGCCGCCGATGCCTTGAATTTCGATGAGGCCACCACCCGCGCCCGTCTGATCGACAGCCAACTGGCCACCGCCGGTTGGCGCGTCACCCAGGCGGATGAGGTCGGCCAGGAGGTGGAGGTTGACCATCAGCCGACCCAGACCGGCAAGGGTTACGCCGATTACGTCCTGTGGAACGACGACGGCAAGCCCCTGGCGGTGGTGGAGGCCAAGAAGACGGCCAAGAGCGCCGAACTGGGCCGCAAGCAGGCCCAGCTTTACGCCGATGGCCTGGAGAAGATGCACGGCCAGCGACCGGTGATCTTCTATACCAACGGCTTCGACATCTGGATCTGGGATGACGCCGGCGGTTACCCGCCGCGCAAGCTGTATGGCTTCTACTCCAAGGATAGCCTGCAATACCTCGTGACCTTCCAGCGCATCAGCCGCCGGGAGCTGGATGAAATTCAGCCCTCCGAAATCGCGGGCCGGCTCTATCAGTTGGAGGCCATCAAGCGGGTCTGCGAACGCTTCACCGCCCGCCATCGCCGCTCCCTGGTGGTCCAGGCCACCGGCACCGGCAAGACCCGGGTGGCCATCTCGCTGACCGATGCGCTCATCCGCGCCGGCTGGGTGAAGCGGGTGCTGTTCCTGTGCGACCGCAAGGAGCTGCGCAAACAGGCCAAGAACGCCTACGCCGACTTCCTCAACGAGCCCTTGGTGGTGGTGGGCCGCCACACGGCCAAGGATCGGGACAAGCGGATCTATCTGGCCACCTATCCGGCCATGATGAAGGTCTTCGAGACCTTCGACGTGGGTTTCTTCGACCTGATCATCGCCGACGAATCCCACCGCAGCATCTACAACCGGTATCGGGATCTCTTCTTCTACTTCGACGCCCTTCAGGTGGGACTGACCGCCACCCCGGTGGGGATGATCAACCGCAACACCTTCAAGCTGTTCGGTTGCGAGGATGACGATCCCACCTTCAACTACGACTTTTCCCGCGCCGTGGAGGAAGGGCATCTGGTCCCCTTCGAGCTGTTCACCCACACCACCGAGTTCCTGCGCCGGGGGATCAAGTACGAGCAGTTGAGCGAGGAGCAGCGCCAGCAGTTGGAGGACGACGGCGAGGATCCGGAATCCTTCGACTACGACGCCCAGCAGGTGGACAAGGCGGTGTTCAACAAGGACACCAACAAACACGTCTTGCGCAACCTGATGGAAAACGGCCTGCGGGAGGCCACCGGATCCCATCCCGGCAAGACCATCGTCTTCGCCCGCAACCACAACCATGCGGTGCTGCTCTCCCAGCTCTTCGATGAGCTGTATCCCCAGTATGGCGGAGGCTTCTGCCAGGTGATCGACAACTACGACCCCCGCGCCGAACAGTTGATCGACGACTTCAAGGGGGTGGGCTCCAACCCAGGGCTGACCATCGCCATCTCGGTGGACATGCTGGATACCGGCATCGACGTGCCCGAGGTGGTGAATCTGGTGTTTGCCAAGCCGGTCAAGTCCCGGGTCAAGTTCTGGCAGATGATCGGGCGCGGCACCCGGCTTTGTCCGGACCTGTTCGGCCCCGGCCAGCACAAGCGCCACTTCCGCATCTTCGACCACTGGGGCAACTTCGAATTCTTCGCCGAAGAGTTTGAAGAGGCCGACCCGGCTCCCTCCAAATCCCTCATGCAGCAGGTGTTCGAGGCCCGTATCGACCTGGCCGAGACCACCCTGGACCAGTCCGAACCGGCGGCCTTTACCCTGGCGGTGGAACTTCTGGCCAGGGATCTGGCCGCCCTGCCCGAGGAGACCATCGCCGTGCGGGAGAAGTGGCGGGAGAAGCGCACCGTCCAGCAGGCCCACGTTCTGGAGCAGTTCGCCCCGGAAACGGTGATCATGCTGCGCCAGACCATGGCCCCGCTGATGCAGTGGATCGACATCCGCGACCACTCCGCCGCCTGGCAATTTGATCGTTTGATCGCGCTCATGCAGATCGAACTGTTGAAAAAAACCAGCCGCTTCGAGGACTACCGGGATCAAGCCCTGGATCAGGTGGCCCAGCTCCAGATGCACCTGAACCCGGTACGGGAGAAGGGCGAAGTCATTAAGACCTTCAAGGATCCCGCCTTCTGGACCGGGGTGACGGTGGCGGATCTGGAGGCCAAACGTCAGGAGCTGCGCGGCATCATGCATCACCGCCGCCCTGGCGCGCCTGTCGTCCAGCAGACGAAGGTGGTGGATGTGACCGACGGCGGCGTGGAGTTCGCCCATCGCAAGGCCAACATCACCGCCAACGACCTGGCCGCCTACCGCAAGCGGGTGGAGGAGGTTCTCGCGCCTCTGTTCGAGAGCAACCCCACCCTGAGGAAGATCCGCGCCGGGGAGCCGGTGACCGAGGCGGACCTGAACGCCCTGAACGCCTTGATTCACACCGAACGGCCCGACGTGGACCTGAACATCCTGTTGGAGTTCTACCAGGACACCGCCGGCGGGCTCGCGCAGATTCTGCGCTCCATCATCGGCATGGACGCGGCAGCGGTGGAACAGCACTTCGCCGATTTCGTCCGCCGCCATCCCAAGCTGAACGCCCGGCAGATCCGCTTTCTGGGGCTGCTCAAGAACCACATCAGCAAGTTCGGCGTCATCGCCATCGACCGGCTCTATGAGCCGCCGTTCACCACCGTGGACAGCGAAGGCCCCGATGGCGTTTTCCGCGACGAGGCGCAGATGGATGACCTCATCGCCATCCTGGAAGCCTTCAAACCCCCTGCACAGCAAGAAGCGAGAACAACCGCATGATCACCGGTGAGTTGAAATCAAAAGTGGACAAACTTTGGACAGAGTTCTGGACCGGCGGCATCACCAATCCGCTCACCGTCATCGAGCAGATTTCGTTTTTGATGTTCGCCCGGCTGCTGGATATCGCCGAGTCCCGCAACGAGAAGCGCGACGCCCGCACGGGCCGCCAAGGCCGCCGCAATTTCAATGAAACCGAGCAGGATCTGCGTTGGTCCCGTTTTAAGCACCTGGGGGCGGAGGAGATGCTGCCCCTGGTGCGGGACCGGGTCTTTCCCCACTTCAAGAAGGTGGCGGTGGATGGGGCCGAGTTCGGCGAGTACATGAAAGAGGCCCAGTTGATGATCGCCAAGGCCAGCCTGCTGGTGAAGGCGGTGGAGATGATCGACGCCCTGCCGCTCACCGCCGGGGACACCAAGGGGGATCTCTACGAGTATCTGCTGGGCAAGTTGACCACGGCGGGCATCAACGGCCAATTCCGCACCCCGCGCCATGTGATCCGCGCCATGGTGGAGATGGTCGCGCCGCGCCCCGACGAGGTGGTGGGGGATCCCGCCTGCGGCACCGCCGGCTTCCTGGTGGAGGCGATGCAGTACCTGATGCGGGAATACACCTCCCCGGAGATGGTGGAGACCGATCCGGAGACCGGGGAAAAGATCTACCACGGCGACCTGCTGGAGCCCCACCGGGAGCACATCCAGCGCCGCATGTTCCGGGGCTTTGACTTCGACGTCACCATGCTGCGCATCGCCGCCATGAACCTGCTGCTCCATGGCATCGACGCCCCGGATATCCATTATCAGGACACCCTGAGCAACACCTTCCCGGAGCGCTATCCGAAGATGGCGGCGGACGCCTTCGACGTGATCCTGGCCAATCCCCCCTTCAAGGGCAGCCTGGATTTCGAGGATGTCCACAACACCCTGCTGGGCCAGGTAAAAACCAAAAAACGGAGTTGCTGTTCGTCACCCTCATCCTGCGCATGCTGCGCCTGGGCGGGCGCTCCGCCACCATCGTCCCGGACGGGGTTCTTTTTGGTAGTTCCAAGGCCCATGTGGACCTGCGCCGCATCCTGGTGGACGACAACCAGCTTGAGGGGGTGATTTCGCTTCCGTCCGGCTGCTTCCGTCCCTATGCCGGCGTCTCCACGGCGGTGCTGGTCTTCACCAAGGGCGGCAAGACCGATCAGGTCTTTTTCTATGACGTGCTGGCCGACGGCTTCAGCCTGGATGACAAACGCACCCCGACGCCGGACAAGGATGACCTGCCGGACCTGCTGGCGCAGTGGAAGGCCCGCGACCCGAAAAAGCTCACCGACCGTACCGCCAAGGCGTTCTGCGTCCCCGTGGCCGAGATTCGCGGCGATGGCAAATATGACCTCTCCATCAACCGCTACAAGGAGACGGTTTACAAAGAGGAGCAATACGACCCGCCCGGGGAGATCCTGGATCGGATGATGGAGCTGGAGCGGGAGATCATGGCCGATCTGGAAGAGCTGCGGGGGATGGTGGGATGATTCAGGTCCAGACGCCGCAAGGATGGAAGCAGAAGCCACTTAAAAGAGTAGCTGAAATTGAACGTCAAGGGATTCAGCCGGACCAGATTTCATCAGATGCCCATTACGTTGGACTGGAGCATGTGGACGGTGAAGGCAACTTCATCGGTGTCCAGAATGCCCAGTCAGCAGAGCTGAAGAGCACGAAATTCTCATTTTCTGACCAACACATTTTGTATGGGAAGCTACGGCCATATTTGAGGAAAATCAGCCGACCCGAGTTTTCCGGTGTATGCAGCACTGATATTTTGCCGATCCGGCCACAGAACGGCCTGGATAGAGATTATCTGTTCCATTATCTCAGGCAGCAGCGACTGGTGGATTTTGCAACAGCACGATGCACAGGGATTAACCTGCCAAGGTTGAGCCCTAAAGCGTTGGCTGAATTTCCAGTCATTTACCCCGATTCCCTCGATGAGCAGAAGCGCATCGCGGCGATTCTGGACAAGGCCGACGCCATCCGCCGCAAGCGCCGCCAAGCGTTAGGGCTGGCCGACCAGTTACTGCAAAGTACTTTCCTCAGTATGGTGGGGCCAAAGCATCCTGAATATTCTGGCTGGCCAGAACAAACGATTGAGTCACTTGCTGAAACACCTGTCAGGCAATCCATGCGAACGGGGCCATTTGGTAGCGCCCTCAAACATTCCGAGTTCGTTGATGAAGGCATTGCCGTTCTTGGTATCGACAACGCGGTTCAGAACCGGTTTGCATGGGGGGAGAGACGCTTCATTACCGAGGAAAAATATGACGATTTGAAACGCTACACGGTCAAACCGAACGACGTGATAATAACGATTATGGGCACAACCGGACGCTCTGCCGTTGTTCCCGACCCCATCCCTACGGCCATTTCAACCAAACACCTTGCAACCATTTCGTTGGACAAGGGAAAAGCTCATCCCGAATTTATTTCCAATGCCATCCACAGGCACCCAGCAATCTTGAAGCAAATTGGAAATGCCAACCGGGGAGCAATCATGTCGGGACTTAATCTAGGCATCATCAAATCCCTGGAGTTGAGAGTTCCACCATTGCCTCTACAGCTCCAATTTGCTTCAGCAGTACAGGCTATCCGTGATCTTGAAGAGAGAATGGAGTCTACTTGGAGCAGACCGAACGAACTCTTTGAATCCCTCACCCAACGCGCCTTCCGAGGGGAGTTGTGATGGAGATGACGGAGGAAGGGCAGCGCAGCCAGCAGATTGAACAGGAGAACCTCTACTATGCCGCGTGCGTGAACGGCTGGATTCAGACCCGGATGGAGCGCGACAAGAGCCTCCTGACCCTCTCCGCCGCCGCAATCCCTGTGCTGATGGGCGCGTTGAGCCTTGCGGCCATCGACACCATCGGAGAGAAACTGCTGATCGCGTCATCCCTGGTTTCGTTCACCACCTGCCTGTTCACGGTGGTCAGGATCTTCCAGAAGAACGCGGATTACTTCGAGAGCTTGGCCAAGAATGAGACGCCAACGCCACTGAAACATCTGGATGGCTGGGCCTTCTGGTCCTTCGCGGCGGGCGTTGGCTTTGTTCTCATCCTGGGCGCACATCAAATCTGTCAAGCCATATTTTAGGAGACCGCCATGTCGGAAAAGAAATCAGGAGTCGTCCCGTTGAGGGAAAGCGTTGATGGGCTGGGGAACATGCGGCCCATGGCGCGGGGTGAGATCCGCAGCGTCGATGGTCTGGGAAATCTGCGCCCGGGCTCTTCACAGGGCGGCTCCGGCAGTTCCCAAGCCCCGCAAGGCCAGCCTTCCGGACAAGGGCAATCCTCCTCGGGTGGAGGGTCGGGCTCTTCGGAGTCGTGATAGCCGGCCTGCCGCTCCGTAAACGATGTTCTTGAATAAGAAACTTCTTTATGGGGTGATGGCAAAGCCGGGAGCCGGGCGATTCATGGTCTGAACTGCAACATACTGATGAACAAAGAGAAGTCGTTCATTCACAGAGAAGCGCTTCAATTGGTCCGGGCGTTGCGTTGGAGAGGGACAGGCAACCCCTTCAACGGAGACCGACCATGAACCTCTCGAAACGAAGATTCCTGAAAGCGGGCGCGGGACTGGCCGCACTCCTGTTCGGCGGAGCGCGCAGCAGCGTGGCCCAGCCCCGGGTGGAACCCGATATGCAACCCGTCGAGGTGCTGCTCCAGACCTCCCCGGTGGCCGGGTTCCAATACCACCAGGGAGAACGGCTCTGGTCCCGGCTGCGGACAGGCCAGCCGCTGGACCTGCAACGAGAGGCGGACAACGCCTATAACGGCAAGGCGGTGATGGTGCTCTGGAACGGGCAAAAGCTGGGCTACGTCCCCCGGGCCGCCAACGTGGCGGTCTCCCAGATGCTGGACCGGGGCCAGACCCTGCGGGCCCGCATCGCGGGTCTCAAGGCGTCCAGCGACCCGTGGGAGAGGATCCAGATGGACATCCTCATGGAAACCCGGCCTGGACAGGCGTGATATCATTGGCACAGGAGCCCATCATGGCATCTCGAAAGAACTCTGAAAGAACCGGCAGTAAAGCCGCCTCGGCGGCTTCCAAAACGCTGCGCAATCCCAACGCCAGCCAGGCGGCCAAGTCCGCCGCAGGCTCCGCCCTGGCGCAAACCGGCAACGCCAAGGTGACCAGCTCCAAGGCGGCATCCGCCGCCAGCAAGGCGCTGAAGAGCCCGGGAACCAGCAAGGCCGGAAAAAGCGCCGCCGGATCGGCCCTGACCCAACGGCCCAACAAGGGGAAAAGGTAGACAGCATGAACAAAACCGTGACCGCCATCGAAGAGGAAGCCCGCAAACTCTCCCCGACGGCGCGCCTGGAACTGGTGGACGCCATCCTGGGCAGCCTGGATGAAACGGACCCGGAGATGGATCGGCTCTGGTCCCGGGAGGCGGAGGATCGCCTGGCCGCCTACCGTCGGGGAGAGCTGAAAGCCGTGCCCCTGGACGAGGTTCTGGCCAAGTATCGCACGCCATGAGGGTGCGTTTCCTCGACGTCGCCCGCCAGGAGTTGGATGAGGCGGTGGCCTTCCATGACGCCCAGGTTCCCGGGCTGGGAAAGGCGTTTCTGGGGGAAATCCTCGCCGCCCTGGACCTGATCCAGCGGCACCCCAGCGCATGGCATCCCCTCAGCGCTGAAACCCGCCGCTGCCGGTTGCGGCGTTTCCCCTATGGCCTGATCTACCATGCGGATGATGCGGAACTCCTGATCATCGCCGTGGCGCACCTGCACCGCCGCCCGGACTACTGGCGCGACCGCCTGGAGGGGGAGCTGGAATGATCCTCAAGGCCCTCACCCTGGAGAACTTCAAGGGCATCCGCGAGCCGGTGCGCATCGAGTTCGCGCCAGTGACGCTGCTCTTCGGTCCCAACAACGCGGGCAAGAGTACCGTCGTCCAGGCGCTCCACTACGCCCGGGAGATCTTCGAACGCGGCAACGCCGACCCGGGCCGCACCCTCCTGGGCGGGGACGTGCTGGACCTGGGCGGCTTCGACAGCCTGGTCCACAGCCACGACCGCAGTCTGCCCATCCGCATGCGCTTCGAGTTGGATCTGAGCAAAGCCAAGTTGCCGTTTCAGAACTATTTTTCTATGGAAGAGTGGCAGAGCCTCACCTTCCACCTTCCCAAACTGGCAGAAGCCGTTGAAAACATCACTTCGGCCATCATCACGTTTTCCGTTTCCTGGGATGACCGGCTTGAACGCCCGATTCCGACATATCTTGAAATCAGCTTAAACGGACAACTCTTTGCGAGAATATCCAACGAGGACGGTGAACTGGTCCTGCTTTCCACCCTGGACATGCGCCATCCCGCGTTGATTCCCTTCCTGGCCATCCATGAATCGCCGGAAACGCTTCCAGAGGCCATGTTTGAGTATAATGATGGCAACACAGTGGAGAAGCCCCGGTTCATTTTGCTCTGGGACTCCGCAATCCCAACTATTTGGAAAGAGAATCTTGCCTTTCCCGATGGCCGCATCCAGCCTCGATGGTGGTCCGCAATGTGGACTCCTCCAGAACCGGACGATCCTCCTGAGGAAATGGAGGACACTCGAGACTATTGGGAAGAACCGGATATTCCAGTTGATCAGCTTGTTCGCTTCTTGAGCACGCTTATACTTGGCCCCGGGAACATGCTCCACGAGGCACTCCATTCGTATCGCTATATCAGTCCATTCCGAGACGTTCCACTCCGGAATCATCAACCTGCACGCGCCCCTGATGAATTCCGTTGGTCCAACGGCATGGCCGCCTGGGATCTGCTGCTGCTCAAGGGCGAAACGCTGGTGGAGAAGGTCAACGCCTGGCTCACCCAAGAGGAACGCCTGAACGCCGGTTACCGGGTGGAAGTGAAGCGCTACAAGGAGCTGGAGGTCAACGGCCCCCTGATGATGGCCCTGACCGGCGAAACCGTGCTGGATGATGAGGAGTGGATCCGCGACGCGGTGAGAAGCCTTCCCGAACGGCGGCAACTGCTGATCCGCGACCAGCGCCGGGATGTGGAACTCTTCCCTCAGGACGTGGGCGTGGGCATCTCCCAGGTGGTGCCGGTGCTGGTGGCCGCCCTCCACAGCCAGATGGGCATCGTCGCCATCGAAGAGCCGGAATCCAACATCCATCCCGCCTTCCAGGTGACCCTGGGGGATCTGTTCATCTCCCAGACCCGGGAAAAACCGGACCTGATGTTCCTGGTGGAGACCCATAGCGAGCACCTGATGCTCCGCTTCCTGCGCCGCATCCGGGAAACCGGCGAGAATGAACTCCCGCCCGGCGCGCCGTCGCTGACCCCCGAGGGAATCGCCGTCTACTTCGTCGAACCCGAAGAGGATGGCCCCCGCATTCACCGCATCCGCATCGACCGGGATGGCGATTTCATCGACCGCTGGCCCCGAGGCTTCTTCCAGGAGCGCATGAAGGAGCTGTACGGATCATGATCCATGAGTTCGCCCTGGATCCGGAGATGGTGGCCCGTTGGCACGACCGGGGGGAGTACGCCTTCTTTGCGGGCCGGTTCGGCATGGATGCGGGGCGGGTGGTCTCCGGCTACCCCAAGAAATGGCGGCAGATGGTGCGCAAGGCCTTCTTCGATCAGTTTCCCGCCGGCGATCACAACGCCGAAATGCGCATGGAAGCCCTGCTGGACACCCTCTGCGAAAAGATGGTCAAACGCCCCAGCAGCTTTCCGGAGCTGCCTACATGGCTGGAAAAGGCGGAAGGAGAGCATGGAGAGCGCCCCTTTCGCGGCATCCTCAGCCACGACAACCCCCGCAATCGGCCCTTCATCATCACCACCGATGAACTGGCCCATGGCACGATCACCGATGAGAAGAACGCCCGACACTGGGAGGTCCCCCCAGCCCCGTCACCCCCACGCGATGCCGGCGAATTCGCCCAGGTCGTCGCCCCCATCCTGCGATGCTGCCAGCATGCGGTGTTCGTGGATCCCCATTTCGATCCGGACCCGTACCGTCCTCGCTTCCTGAATACCTTGCGGGAGATGCTGGCCATCCTCTGGGGGCAGAACCATGGTCTTGACGCCCCCCAGGCTGAACTGCACATCAGCGCCGACAAGAAAGGCGAAAGCGAGATCCTGAGGAAATGCCGCGCCCACCTGCCGGACGTCATTTCCCAGGGCGGAAAGCTCCGCGTCGTCATCTGGAAAAGCAGGGCCGGCGGGGAAAAGCTCCATAATCGCTACCTCCTGACGGACATCGGCAGCGTGGGATTCGGCGTTGGCCTCGATGAGGCGGATGAGGCCGGTCACGATGAGTCCGACGACCTGTTCCGGCTCTCCAGCGCCCAGCATGCCAAACGGTGGGGTCAGTACGTGAGCGCGCCGGCTTTTGAGTTGGCCTCTGACCCTATTGACGTCTCTCGATAATCACGCCTTACCTGCAATCGAAAATAAAAATCGATCCGTCATGGCCCAGCACCGCCAACCGGTTTCCATCCCGGTTCAGCTTCGCATAGCGGACGTTGCCGACAAAGAGATCCAATGCATCCGGCCCCGTTTCCCTGGTCGGCGCAATCACCAGCCGGTCGTCCCCCTCGATCATCAATAGCCGTTCGCCATCCACGGAGAACTCCAGGGGAATGGTCTCGGCCACGGTGTCGAAGGAGTTCTGGATGGACTCATCGGAGGCCAGGATGGATGCGCCATGGTCCAGATGTCCCAGGGCCACCCCCTCGCCATCCGGCCCTACGCATATCTTCTGGGCCATGATCTGGCTGGTCTGCAACCGCTGCTTCCGTTTGGGCTTGCCTTTCCCGCCCAGTCCCATCACGTCGATCAGGCCGCCGCTCATCAACACCCCCAGGAACCGACCGCAGGGGCTGATGTCCAGGTCGTAGATGTCCTCCTTGAACCTCAGGGTGTAGAACCGGGTGGCGCTTTCCAGGTGGGCAACGAACACCTCCCGAGGGCCGGTAAGCACCGCCACCCAGGGGGTCTGACAGGAGACGATGTAGATATCCGTCTCGTCCAGAGCCGGTTCCTCATCGTCATCCTGCTGAAAATGGTCCAGCATCTCACCGAAATGGGGATCATCCCCAAACCCGGTTTCCGGCTTGGGCAGTTCCCATTCCCGGTGGATCCCCTGATCAACGCCGAACGCCTGGAGCCGGCCACGCTGGCCGATGGCGCAGACCCAAGCCCCATCCCCCGTAATCGATCCAGCCAACGCGTCCTTGTCCGAAACCTGTACGGACATCTCCGGCAACTCCGCACCGGTCTGGGCATCCCAGAAGTGGGCATGGCCATCCAGGTCCAGGGTGACGACCTGTTCACCAGCCTCGCTCCGTCGGAACGAGCACATCATGTTGGCGGCGGGTTTGCCCTTGAATGCCGAGGCATCCTCGCCCTTTTCCAGATCCCACAGCCGCAGCGAGTTATCGGTGGTCTCCGCGAGACCGAACCGGGAGTCGGACGCCATGGCGCAGGCCATCACATGCCCGCCAGGATCAAGTATGAAGCGCTTGGGCATACCTGAGCCCAGATCGAACCATCCCAACACGCCGTTGGTGTAGCCCACCAACGCCTGATCCGCCGTGGCATTCACGGAAAAGCAGAACGGCGGCCCGAAATGGGCGATGTCCGCGCCGCTTTCCTCGGCCTGCGGTGATTGGAGCGCAAATCGCGCAAGACGATCTTGAATCCGCGTGACGAAGCGCTTTCCATCCCGCGACAGGCGCAGCTCCTGAAGGCCCGCTGGCGCAGGCAATTTCCTCCACCCCTTGCGGCCAGCCTGTTGCAGCGTCAGATCCTGACCGTCGAAGAAGATCACCAGGGCCCCATCGGCGGAGATATCCCCGTACAGGGAATAGGGGGAATCCGTTCGGCTGCTCCAGGCCTTCTCAACCGTCTTGTGTTTGAAATCCACCAGCCAAGCCATGGACCTTCCCAGAACCAGGCTGCGATTCCCCAAATGGTCAGAGCGGACGCTCGCCCCGCCCCAAAGCTCCATGCCGGACACCTTGTCCTCATCAAAGAGACGCACGCAGGCGCGTTCCACGCCGGTGGCCACGTCCCACAGCTTGGCAAGCCCCGTCGTGTCGACGGTGATGACGGATTTCCCGGATGCCGCCATGGCGGACACCTGAAACGGTTCCTCCTTGTCGAGGAAAGGATTGTCCGGGTCATTGCCTGCCGTGCGCCAGAGACGCAGCGCCGGAAAATCCCGATCCTCTCCGCCGTTGACCAAGGCCGAGACCAGATCCGACTGTGCGTCAAATCCGAACCCAAAGATCCCGCTGGACATGGAGACGAGAACCCGCATCAAGGCCGGCGTCGGCTGGGCCGTCGTCCAGCGGAGCAATAGCCGACTTGCGCCATCCGAATGCAACTTGGCCGCCCAGATGGTGGCAAACTCCTGGTCGCCCATCTTCGCAGCCTGAAATTGCAACTGGGCCAAAGGGTCGGCCCCCAACTGGATGGCGTGAAACTGAAGGTCGATCAGCCGGGAGAGGCTGCTCAGACGGGACTCCGTTTCGGCATCTCCAAGCGGCAGCAACATGGGGATGTCCTGAGCAAGGCCGAGGAACCCCCCAGGATCCAGGGTGAGCAGATAATCGGTCTCCCGGAATTGATGCGCCGCCCGCCGGGCCACATGAAGCCCCAGCCTGGAGGGTATGCGGGTTTGCAGAAGGTCATGGATGATGGGATGAAGGCGCAGACCGCCTTCTCCGGCCACTTCCAGCAGATTCCGTTCGTTGGCGATGGATATGGAACCGTTAAAAAGCGCCTCGGCATCGCCGGAAAACCGGTCGATAGGCAGGAGTTCCTTCAGCATGTGCCCCGAGTGGATCCGGTTGACCGGCAGCAGCGCGAGAATCTGCAACAGCCGTCTGGCATAGCGGCCATGGCGGCCATCCAGGGTACGCCAACTTTCTTCCAGCAGGGCCTTGACCGGGCGGCCATAGTCGAATGGCCTGAACCCATCAGCGGTTTTGGATTCCAGCTCGGAAATCCCCGCTTGACGCAGGACGCCGATGAGTCCCTCCAGGGTCGCCTTTGTGAAGCGCAGGTATCCAGCGGCCAGCTTGATGGCCAAAGGTAGACGGCCCAGAAGAAGAACAGCAATGCGGGCATCAGGCGAGGGTTCGACCCCCGACTCGTGAACCAGCATGGCCAGGGCATCATCTTCAGACAGCAATTCGAGGGGGACAGGGGTCACGCCTGCGGGCTGCATGAGCCGAGTCGTGGTCAGCAACCGGCAAGGCAGCGTTGCCAGTCGGCATTGAGCCAACCCTGGGATATCCTGGACCAGAAACCGCGCGTCCTGAATGTCATCGACGATGAGAAGGATGTTGGCGTTGCGCCGCAACCATCCAAAAAACTGGCGAGCCTGAACCTGGGTGGCGTCCCCCTCCCCAGAAACGGCCCCGAGTTCAAGATCAACGGCATATCCGGCCATTGTCTGGATCAGAGAGTCGGCATCATTGCCTGGAAGCCAGAAAACGCCGTCATATTCGTTCGCATGCCGATAGGCGTAAGCGACCGCCAGTTGGGTTTTGCCGATTCCACCCTGGCCGGTCAATGCGGCAGACCCTGTGATGGCCACGTTGTCATCACGAAGGCTCCGGTTCAGTCGATCCAGATCGGATTCGCGCCCCGTGAGATCAGGACAGATGAACGGAACGGAGAATTGGCTGAGATTCCTTCTGGATGGCGCACCAAACCTGTCATCCTGGGCAGCAGGCATTGAAACGATATTGTCTTCCTTACCTCGGATAATGGATGACGGGGGGGAGGATGAATCGCTCTGAAACGAAGGGATGACGTCGACAGCCTGAACGATGCCTGTTTGAATTGATTTTGATTTTTGAATGGCTATTCGTAAATGATCATCAGAGATGCGATTACCTGTGAAAAAATCAGGGGATATCTTGAGTGCATGCGCAATCTTTGATGCGGCCTTTAATGGCATTCCGCCTGGACGAATCCTCCACTGCCTGAGAGCGCTAATACCTTTCTCAGAAACGGTGTATCCAGCGGAGGAAAAAATAGCTACTTTTTCCGCCTGGGACAAACAGGACAAGATGATATCAAGCCGTTTTATGCTTTCCTTGCCGTTGTAATCCATAAACCACTCATCCCCGCTCATTTCCCCTCATCACCCGCACTTCCACGAGTTTCTCCCGGCACTCCTCCGTTGATTTGTGGCTTGCCCCCAGCTTTGCATGGAAAATCTGAAGCGCACGAGAAAGCTGCTGTTCTGCGCCTGCCAGATCGTCTTTATCAATCAAGATCAAAGCCAGATTCATCAAATCGCTGGCCACATCCTGATGCTCAGGGTCGAAATATTTCTCATCAATTTCAATCGCGCATCGCATATGATGCTCCGCTTCATCCAGAAGCCCGCCTTTTCTGAGCAGCATTGCAAGGTTGTTGTGACGAATCGCCAGCCGGTAATGATGTTCGGGGTAGCAAGCCTCGCCGATTTCCAAGGCTCTTCTGAGGCAATCGCAAGCCTCACCAAATTTTTCCTCCCCTTGTTCACTCAACGAACGGGACAGATTGCTCAGATCCCGTGCCACGGCATCATCGTTTTCACCATAGTGGCTTTTGTCGATTTCGAGCGCGCGCCGAAAATTCTTTTCTGCTTCCTCCAATCGGCCCAGTCTCCTGAGCGCCAACCCCAAATTCCCATGCCTGATGGCCACGGTGGGGTTGTCAGGACCCAAGACTTTAAGTCCCACATCCAGCGCCTTTTCAAGGATGGGCAGCGCCTCCTCAGAACGATCTTCGCCGCGTAGCAACGTCCCCAGATTGTTGTACACAGTTCCCAGGATGGATGAGCCATCAGGCAGGTGTTTCTCCCCCTGAATCATGGCTTGACGATAGACATCCTCCGCCTCGGTGTTTTGCCCGAGTTTCCAGTGAATGCTGGCGACATTATCCAGGAGGTTGATCGCCTTGTCCGCCTGGCATTCCGCACGTAAAGACTGATTGGCGGCTGCAATGGCATGCGGAAGAAAGGGCAACGACTTGTTCCAGGTGTCCTTGTTGTTCTCCTCATAGGCGATGGCGGCAACGGCCAGCTCCAGCGCCGTGTTGGCATACTGGAGTTGCTGCTCATGAGAATGCCCTTGAAAGATGACCTCTTGGACCAATCGGTGGATAGTGACAGTGTTCGGGCCGGCTTCCACAAGGGAAAGCCGATGCATGGCTCGCCATGCCTCCTGAAGGGGGAATCCCTCTTCCGAGGCATTTCTCAACGATCCCGAGAGGGATTCCGGAGCTACCGAGATGATTTCCTTCGGGATGGCATCAGGGGCGAAATAGGCCAGAAGGGAAATCAACTCTGGCGCTGCCGGGGATGTCTCAGCCAACCTTTTGAACGAAATGTCCCACGTCGTGGCGACGGTATGGGAATAGCTTCCCTCATTCACCGGGGGGCTGGCTTTCAGAAGGTGGCCTTGGTGGCTTTGAAACAGCTCAAGATAGGCCACAAAATCCAGCCCGCTCTCCTCCATGTAGGCCGCTGCTTGCGCCAGTGCCAGCGGCAAATCCCCCAAAGCAGCCGCCAAGGCATCAGCACCTTCATTCGATTCCCGCCCCGAACGCTTCAGTAGATAGGCAATGGAATCCTGACGATCAAATGTCGTGACGTTCAGGGAGTCCGCAACGCCGCGCCAAGCGCTGTATCGAGAGGTGATGATGGTGTGCCCTTGACCACCGGACACCAGATAGTTGCGAATGCTGCCAGGAGATTCGACGTTATCGAATACCAGCAACCAACGGTCACGGCCAAGCAACCATTGTTTAAGGCTTTCAACGGCCTGCTGTGAAGTGCTGAAAGGGAGGTTGAGAGCCTTCGCCAAGGCCGTCAGATCGGTCGTCATGGTGGCTTCGTCTTCACTCCGGACCCACCAAACCACCTGATAGGAATCCCGCCATCGGTAGGCGTATTCATTAGCTAGTTGCGTTTTCCCGACCCCACCAAGGCCATGGGCAGCCTGGGTCAGGGCTGTTGGTGATCCTGATTCCAGCCTCTTTCTCAGGCTTTCCAACTCCCAAGACCGGCCAACAAAATTTCGATTCCTGCTGAGTTTCAGGTTGTGGAGCTTTTGATCGGTCCCGGGGAAATCCGGGGGGATTCCATTCAGCCCTGATGGTTGCGGTGGCGCAGATCGATGCCCAAGTGTCTGGCGGACTCCGAGCAGAATCACTCCCACAGCAGTCTGCGGGTCCAACTCCCTGAGATCCACTGATGCAGCCCTTCTCAAGGGTGGAGGCAAGCTGGATCCCTCCAGGGATGATATTTCAATCAAAAGCAATCGGCTTTGTCCGGACCTGAATGACCTTGACTGGAATTTTTCCCATGCCAGATGGCAGTGTTTTTCGAATGCATGACCAGAAACCAAGCCGATGAGCAGGTCCGCATTCAGCCCATCCTCTGCACCGTCTTCGACGGTCGTCTCATTTTCCAGGGGCAAGACCTGCACTTCCGAGTTGTAGCCTCCCGCCCTCAGTGTCCAGGAAATCCACTCGGCCCAAGGTCTATCCTTCAGAGCACATGAGACAATAACGCTTTTAACTTCAGTCTCTTCTCGTTGGTCGGAAGGATCTTTATGAAAGTCACGGGGTTGATCTGATTTATTGGAACCTAATATTTTTTTGGATAAGTCATCAATATCATTGATTCGCACAATGCCATCTGTGAGTTTTGCAGCTTTTTTTGCAGCTTCACGAATGTGGTCATCTTCAACCAGATGATGAACAAAAAAATCAGGAGAAATTCTCAAAGCGTTGGCCATTCTTTCCATAGATTTATATGGAAGGCCGCCACGGTTTCTCCACAGCCTTAGAACTCCAGTGCCTTTCTCGCTTGTAGAGTATTTGGCTGATTCAAATGCACTGATCCTTTCTGTCTGCGTCAAACAGCCCATACAAACTTCAAGGCGTCTCAACCCCTCCAGTCTGTCATATCCAGCTTCCAACTCAAGCCCCCCTCAATCACTCGGACAAGGTTATCCGTACAGGGCGTTACATACCGTTTCGTAACGGTATGTGCGATTTCCATCCCCCCTGAAATGCCATCCAATACCCCAGAAGCAGCTGTTTCCGTCGTAAGTGTCGGACCAACTCTGCCGACCCGTCACAGGTACGGATGACTGGTTTCCAGCGATGCGTAAGCGGCGGGTCGGCCATTTTTCAAACTTCTTCACAGCCGCAGGAACAGCTGGAGGAGCTGGAGCATGAACGGATCACCCCAGACCGACAGAGGCCGCTCCTCATCATACAGGATGGGAATCAAAGGGGGGATCTTTTCTTCGCCGGAGCATGACTTTTGGCCTTTGATCCGGAGCCTCCCCACCACCAATGCCCTGCTGGTCGATGCTGGATTGGGAACACTCGGCCACGGCCAGTTCCAAAGCCAGACACTGCAGGCGCATGACTGGGCCGGCCTGATGGATCTGGCGGTGCTCATCGGGGGCGGGAATCCCTCCTTGAATGGCGACCTGCTGTTCAGCTCCCAGCATCACGCTTCGGTCCTTCAGGACATGGGTGGGATCGACCCCACGGAAAACGTCGAGAATGTCCTGATCCGTGGATGGGGGATCCGGGCCATCCTCGAATGGCATTGCCAGGGACTCCCCGAATGGTTGGGGAAGGACAACACCACCGCCTTTCACCAACTGCAGAACACCCTGCTGATCCGCCTCCTGCGGCAGATCTTCCGCGCCTCCCTGCGTGGCATCCACGTCTGGATCACCTTTCCGCTTAAGTCTTCCACCGAGATGGTGGGATCGAACTCCCGCCCATTTCCGGACCTGCCGGATGAGGTCGTCCACGAGTTGATGTGCGTTTCGGACTTGGTGCTCTCCGTGGCCGACGTCTGGAAGGACGGCTCCCTTCAGACCGCCTTGATCACCGACCACCGCAATGTCTGGGGCTATCCCGCCAAGGCCTCCGGCGCTTTGGGCCTGGATCCGCTGGAGCCCACGGATATCGCCGCTCTGACCAGGAAAGTGATGGCATCGGTCCGCAATGTGGGTCCGGCGGAACCCATGAAGGAGCGGTTTGCCGTGAATTCAAACGGATGAGAGTGGGTTGAAGCCGGTTCGAAACCGGGAGGCCATATGCCTTCCAGGGTTCCGGCGACGACGGCAACGCATTTTTTCTGCATCGTTTTTTCAGATTTTCAGGGATTGCGGATGGCCGGGCTGGGTTGACCGGCATGCCCCCGAGGCCATCCGGCTCCCCCATCAACCGGGGGCATGGGACATGAGGAGACAGGAGATGAACACACCGTTGTTGGCTTTGACCGCCATGTGCGCCGAGCAGGTGGCGGCCATGGAGACCCTGGAGCTGGCGGAGCTGGAAAGCGCCGTCGAGGTTCAGGCCCAGGAGATCAAGCGGATCAAGACGCTGCTGGATCAGGCCAAGCAGCTCAAATTCGGCGCACGGGCGGATGCCGTCCGCCGGGACCAGGGTAAACCCACCGGCATCGTCCGCTTCGAGGACGGGCATTTCGTCATCGTCAACGACATGCCCAAGAAGCCCGAATGGGACCAGGAGAAGCTGGCCGCCATCGCGGAGGAGATCCGGCGCGATGGGGTGGACCCCGGCCACTACCTGGACACCGTCTACAAAGTGCAGGAGCGCCGCTATACCGCCTGGCCTCCGCACATCCAGCAGGCCTTCGCCGCCGCCCGGATTCTCAAGGTCGGCAAACCCTCCTTCCGCATCGAGATCAAGGGGGGCGCGTGATGGCCATCTCGCTGCTTTCCCTGAGCACCACCCAATCCATGCGCCCGCCGTTGCTCACCGTTTATGGCACCGCCGGCGTGGGCAAGACCACCTTCGGGTTTTCCGCCCCCAATCCGGTGGGCCTGCTCACCGAGGATGGCTTGGGGCTGATCCAGGCGACGGTCTTCCCGCTGTTCCGAACCCTGCCGGATTTTCTGGCCGGCATGGACGCCCTCATCAACGAGCCCCACGACTATGAGACGGCGGTCATCGACAGCCTCGACTGGCTGGAGCCCCTCATCTGGGCCGAGGTCTGCCGCCAGCAGGGGATCAACTCCATCGAGGAGGTGGGCTACGGCAAGGGCTACACCTTCGCCATCGACCTGTGGCGCAACGAGTACATCGCCCGCCTGAACCGCCTGCGCGATGAACGCGGCATGGGGGTGGTGCAGATCGCCCACGCCGTGATCAAGCGGTTCGATTCCCCGGAGACGGAGCCTTACGACCGGTACGAGATCAAGCTCCACGCCAAGGCGGCGGCGTTGATCCAGGAGCATTCCGACGCCGTACTGTTCGCCAACTACAAGGTGGCCACCACCAAATCCAACGTCGGCTTCGGCAAGCAGGTCAACCGGGCCGTCGGCACCGGCCAGCGGGCGCTCTACACCCAGGAGCGTCCCGCCTTCCTGGCCAAGAACCGCTACAACCTCTCCCCCGAGCTGCCCCTGGAGTGGAACGCCCTGCAGGCGCAGCTCGGTGGCCAGCCCATCCCAGACCAGACTTGAGGAGACCATTACCATGGCCAACTTCGGCAATACCTTCGACGCCTCCCAGGTGGACCCCAACCGCCCCCAGGAGACCCTGCCGCCCGGGGATTACCTGGCCCAGATCATCCACTCCGAATTCCGCCCCACCAAGGCGGGGACAGGGCAGTACCTGTTCCTGGAGATGGATGTGGTGAACGGTCCCCATGCCGGGGGCAAGCTGTTCGACCGCCTGAATCTCATCAACCCCAACAGCCAGGCGGTGGAGATTGCCCAGCGTACTCTCTCCGCCATCTGCCACGCCATCGGACGGATGCAGGTTTCCGATAGCGAGGAGCTGCATTTCCAGCCCCTGCTGGTGAAGGTGGCCGTGGGGCAGTCGGGCTACAACGAGGTCAAGGGCTACAAGCCCGCCAACCAGCAACGGCAACCGGCTCCCCCCGTGCAGACGCCTCCCGGCGCGGCCCCCCAGCAATCGCCCGCCACCTATCAGGCCCCCCGGCAGCAGCCGACCCCGCCGCAGAACCAGGCCGTCCAGCCCCAGCCCGCGCCGGCCCAGAACACGGGAACCGCCCCCTGGCGGCGCATGGGGTGATCCTTCCAGGTCGCGCCGGGCCGTCCAGAACGGTCCGGCGCTGGGCGCATGACGAGATGGAGCCTGAAAGATGAATCAATTTCCGCACGACACATCCTCACCCCCCGGGGGATCGTTTCCCGATAACCGGGCCGCGTGCCAGTCGCTGTTGGTCCGCATGCAGACCGATGCGGCGGCGATCAAGGACCAGATCGCCGCCCAGAATCTGGCCTGCCAAGCCGGACGCACCCGCATGGACCCGGACTGGTTCCACCGCGCCCGCACCGCCTTGCGCCACAAGCGCCGGGAGATCGCCGAGTTGCAGGCGCACATGAAGTCCCTGCCGGGGAGTTCCCGTGACCGCCGCTACCGCCTCAAGGACTGCATCATCGAAACCGTGCGTCCCGATTACGGCGATGACGAATGGCGGTCGGTGCTGGATCAGGCGCACCGCCTTCTGGATACCCATGGAGCCCGGTGATGGCCAAGCTGCCGCCACCGCAATCGGCCACGGTACAGGCCATCATGGCCGCCTACGAGGCGGACGCCGAGGATGGGTTCCGCGCCCACCTGGGTGCTTCGCTCATCGGCAAGGAGTGCGAGCGCGCCCTGTGGCTGGACTTCCACTGGACCACCCGGTCGGCGTTCTCCGGGCGGATGCTGCGGCTGTTCGAGACCGGCCAGCGCGAAGAGGAGCGTCTGGTGGCCAACCTGCGCCGCATCGGCGTCACTGTCCTGGACGTCAATCCGGACAGCGGACGCCAGTGGCGGGTGGAGGCCCATGGCGGCCACTTCGGCGGCAGCCTGGATGGGGTGGCGCTGGGCGTTCCGGAGGCTCCGAAGACTTGGCACGTCTGCGAGTTCAAGACCCACAACGCCAAATCCTTCAACGAACTGAAGGCCAAGGGCGTCCGGCTGGCCAAGCCGCAGCATTTCGCCCAGATGCAGATCTACATGGCCCTGACCGGCATGACCCGGGCCCTGTATCTGGCGGTCTGCAAGGATACCGATGAACTCCATGCCGAACGGATCCGGGCCGAACCGGCGGAGGCGGAACGGCTGCTGGCCAAGGCGCGCCGGATCATCGAAGCCGCCCATCCCCCGGCGCGCATCAGCGAGGATGCCTCCTGGTACCAGTGCCGGTTTTGCGCCCATCACGGCTTGTGCCATGAGGGGGAGATGCCGGAGATCAACTGCCGCACCTGCCTGCATGTCACGCCGGTTGCCGATGGAACCTGGCATTGCGCCCGGTGGGATCAGGTCGTCGCCATCGCCGATCAACGCCAGGGTTGCGGCCACCACCTGTTCATTCCCGACTTGGTCGCCGGCGAACAGATCGACGCCGACGCCAGCCAGGAGTGGGTGTTGTACCGCTTTCCGGACGGCAACCTCTGGCGCAACGGGCCGCCCTGCCCGGCGCAGGCGTAGGAGGCAGCCATGTCGCACCCCATGCGCCCCTACCAGCAGGAGGCCCACGATGCCATCTACGCCTATTTCGAGGAGAACGGCGGCAACTGCCTGGTGGTGATCCCCACTGCCGGGGGCAAGTCGCTGGTGATGGGCTATTTCATCAGGGGGGCCATCGAGCGCTTTCCGGACACCCGCATCATTGTCCTGACCCACGTCCGTGAGCTGATCCGGCAGAACTTCGCCGAGCTGATCGGCCTGTGGCCCGAGGCCCCGGCTGGAATCTTCAGCGCCGGACTGAACAGCCGGGACACCGAATCCCAGGTGCTCTTCTGCGGCATCCAATCGGTCCACAAACGGGCTTACGACATCCAGCGCTGCGATTTGGTGCTGGTGGACGAGGCCCATCTCATTCCCCGGAAGAGCGACACCATGTACCGGCGCTTTCTGGAGGACCTGAAGCGCATCAATCCCACCCTCAAGATCGTCGGTTTCACCGCCACCCCGTACCGGATGGATTCCGGCCTGCTCCATGAGGGGAAAGACGCCCTGTTCGACGACATCGCCTATGAGGCGTCAGTGCGCGACCTCATCGACCAGGAGTTTCTCTGCCCCCTGGTGAGCAAACAGACCGAAACACAACTGGACGTCACCGGCGTCGGCACCCGTGGCGGGGAGTTCATCGCCAGTCAGCTCGAAGCCGCCGTGGATCTGGATCCGGTCACCCAGGACGCCGTCGAGGAGATCATCTCCTACGGCAAGGATCGTCAGGCGTGGCTGGTCTTCTGCTCCGGCGTCGCCCACGCCGAGCATGTGCGGGACGCCATCCGCGCCCGGGGCCATTCCTGTGAGTGCATCTTCGGCAACACCCCCAAGGCGGAGCGGGACGCCATCGTCCAGGCGTTCAAGCGGGGGGAGATCCGGGCGTTGGCGGCCATGAACGTTCTGACCACGGGGTTCAACGCCCCGGCAGTGGACCTCATCGCCATGCTGCGCCCCACCAAATCCGCCGGGCTCTACGTGCAGATTGCCGGACGCGGCACCCGTCTGCATCCCGGCAAGAAGGACTGCCTGGTGCTGGATTTCGCCGGCAACGTCTCCCGGCACGGGCCCATCGACCAAGTGCGCTCGGGCTCCAAGGAAAAGGAGGGTGACGGGGAGGCCCCGGTCAAACCCTGTCCCCAGTGCAACACCATCAACCATGCCGCCGTTCGCCACTGCACCGAATGCGGACACGAATTTCCGCCACCGGAACTGCGCATCGCCCCCAGCGCCACCACGGAACGGGTGTTGTCCGACGACCGGCCCGAATGGGTCCGCGTCTACGACATCGCCTACCGCCGCCACGAAAAGGAGGGCAAGCCGCCCTCGCTGCGGGTGGAATACCTCTGCGGCTTCAACTGGCACAAGGAGTGGGTTTGCCTGGAGCACACCGGCTGGGCCAAACGTCAGGCTGCCCGCTGGTGGTCCCGCCGCGCCCCCCTGGGACTGCCCATGCCGGCCAGCATCGACGAGGCCATGAAGCTGGTGGATCACCTGCGCATCCCCGACCGCATCGCCATCCGCCGTTCCGACCGGTTCGTCGAGGTGGTGGACGCCCAATTTCTGGAGACCGTCACATGATCGACCCGACGCCCGAGGAACAGGCCGCCTTGAAACATGCGGCCGCCATGGCCGGCGAATACCTGGAGAGCCTGCCCGCGACCGATCTGGCCACCTTCACGGTGGAGCAGTACCTGACCCTGATCGAGGTGGCCGTCACCGGCTACCTGGACGAACTCGCCCGGCTCCAGGCCGATGACATCCCGTTTTGAGGTCGTGGCCATGGCCCGGAATTTCATGCACGAATACGGCGACCGGCTGCTGGCCAACGGCTACCCCATCCTGCCCATCATGCCTGGCGAGAAGAAACCGGGCCGGTTCCAACGTGGACAGTGGGTGGATTATCCCGGCTGGACCAAGCACGGCGAACGTGGTGCCACCGACATCGAGCTGGCGGCGTGGAAGGGATGGCCGGAGGCCGGCATCGGCATCGCCGGCGGTTTCATCGTCGGGGTGGATATCGACATCGCCGACGATGCCGGGCTTTCGGACCGCATTCAGGCCTTGGCCTTCGAAACCTTGGGACAGACGCCGGCCATCCGCATCGGCAGACCCCCGAAACGCATGCTGGTCTACCGCACCGCCACCCCCTTCAAGGGGATCAAGGCGCATCCGCTGGAGGTGCTTTGCCAGGGTCAGCAGTTCGTGGCCTACGCCATTCATCCGGAAACCGGCCAACCCTACCAGTGGCCGGTGCGATGCCTGACGGAGATCGTCCTGGAGGAGCTGCCGGAGACATCGGAGACGGAGGTGCGCCGCTTTCTGGAGCAGGCCCTTGCCATGCTGCCCCAGGAGATGCGACCGAAACGGACCGTTGTGGCGCATCCCATGCCTCACGCCGCCCATGCCGGAGAGGCCTATGCCGAGGCCGCCCTCCGGGGGGAGGTGGCCAAGGTGGCGTCCGCGCCTCCGGGATGCCGCAACGACACCCTCAATACCGCCGCCTTCGCCCTCGGCACCCTGATCGGCTCCGGACAACTGCCCCAGGAGACCGCCGAATCCCGCCTGATGGCGGCGGCCATGGCGGCGGGACTCACCGAACGGGAGGCCCGGGCCACCATCGCCAGCGGCATCAACGCCGGCGTATCCCATCCCAGAGAGGTGGCGGCGTCGATTCCGCGTCTGGCAGGACCCCACCCGGCGCAACGGCTGATCGATCAAGCCGGAAAGCAGCAACCGGCGCAGGAGGAGCAGGTCCAGGCTTTCCCCGATCCCGGCTTCGATCCCCTGGACGTGGACGGGGTGTTGAAGGAGCTGATCGACTACATGCTGGCTACCGCCACCCGGCCCCAGCCGGTCCTGGCGCTGGGCAACGCCTTGTGCGCCCTGGGGGCGATCATGGGACGGCGCTACCGCACCGAGACCAATCTGCGGACCAACCTGTACGTGGTGGGCATCGCCGACAGCGGGTCGGGCAAGAATCACAGCCGGGAGATCATCAACGAGCTGTTCATGGAGGCCGGGCTGGGGCGATTCCTGGGGGGACACCGCATCGCCTCGGGGGCGGGGCTGCTCAACGCCATTCATCAGCAACCGGCGATCCTGTTCCAGCAGGACGAGTTCGGCATGTTTCTCCACGCCGCCGCCGACCGCCGCCGCAGTCCCCGCCACATCACCGACATCCTGGACATCATGACCGAAATGTTCACGGCGGCGGGCAGCCTGTTCCTGGGGACGGAATACGCGGGCCGGGACGGCAAGAATCCGCGCAAGGACATCAACCAGCCCTGCCTGTGCATCTACGGCACCACCACCCCCAACCATTTCTGGAACGCCCTGCAATCGGCCAACGTGGGGGACGGCTCCCTGGCCCGCTTCATCATTCTCCAGACCGAGGATGATTACCCCGAGGAGAACCGAAACCGGGCCGTCCGGGAAACGCCTGCATCGCTGATGGAGGGAATCAAGCGCATCGCCGATGGCGGAAAACCCGGGGAAGGCAACCTGGCGGGGATGCTCCCCGGACCGGAAACCGCCGTGAATCCCATGACCGCGACCATCTCACCCCAGGCGCGGGAGCTGTTCCGCAGCCTCAGCGACGAGGTGACGGAGCGTTTGCGGCAGGCCCGGGGCACGCCCTACACCTCGGTGCTCAGCCGCATCGGCGAGAACGCCGCCAAGATCGCCCTGGTGCGGGCCGTCTCCTTCGATCCGGAACAGCCTGTCATTCGGGAAGCGGACGCCTCCTGGGCCATTCGGCTGGTGCAGCACAGCGTTGCCACCGTCATCGAGCAGGTGGAGCGGCATGTGGCCGACAACCAGGTCGAGCACAACCACAAACGGGTGCTGGAGATCATCCGCAAATCCGGTGCGGGCGGCATCAACCGCAGCCAGCTCTGCCGCAAGTCGCGATTCCTCACCAAACGGGAGCGGGACGAAATCCTCTCCGAGCTGGTGGAGGCCGGTGATGTCCTGGTTTGGACCCAACCCAGCGGCACGCCCAAGCCCATCACCCTCTACACGGTGGCTGAAAGTGAAATGGTCGATGGAAATGCGCCGTGAAATGGACACTGGAACCGGCTGTTCCTGCGGGAAATTCCAGAAATTCCTGAAATGGTCATGGATATGGAGCCATACCCCCCATACCCGGGAAAAGAGAGTCCCATGTACACGGGTGGAAATGGATGAAATCCCCCTTGCGACCATTTCAGGAATTTCTGGAATTACAATACTATATTATTATTTTTATATATATTTATTAATAAGTTAGACGTCATCCCCGGCTTGGCGCGCCGTCGACCATTTCCGGGGAATTTCTGGACATTTCAATCGCAGTGCGGTGGACGCGAGATCGGCCCCTCCCTCCACCGCCCTCACCAACCTTCCTTGGAAGGAGTGAGGATATGGTCATCCAACCCCAATCCCCGATGAACGGCCCCGCCGTTCCCCCGCCGTTCGGGCCGGACGGTCCCCCACAAACCGCCAGCGCCATTCTCGCCCTGGACCTGGGCACGAAGACCGGATGGGCGGTGTGGCTGCCGGACGCCGGCATCACCAGCGGCGTCGAAATCTTCCGCCATGATCGTTGGCAGGGCGGCGGCATGCGGTTTCTCCGCTTCAAGCAGTGGCTCACCGACATCAAGAACGCGGCAGGCACGTTGGACGCCATTTTCTATGAGGAGGTGCGCCGCCACATGGGCGTGGACGCCTCCCACGCCTATGGCGGCTGGTTGGCCATCCTCACGGCTTGGTGTGAACACCACCAGATTCCCTACGAGGGGGTGCCGGTTGGCGTCATCAAGCGGCATGTGACCGGTCGCGGCAACGCCTCCAAGGGTTTGGTCATGCAGGGCGTCCAGAAGCTGGGATACCAGCCGGGAGACGACAACGAGGCCGACGCCCTGGCGCTGTTGCACTGGGCTATCCGTCACCGGACGGCGGGAGGTGGGCAATGAGCAACCGCACCCTGTCGGCCATCAACGACGCCATCGGTCCCAACGGCGCGCAGACCCTGATCCGTGAATGCGGAGGTACCCGGGTGTTCGTTCCCAGGAGGATGCATCCGCGCCACCGCCTGGCTCACCTGCTCGGGCTCCAGGTAGCCACCCGGCTGGTGGACCGGCTCGGCGGCGTCACCCTGGCCATCCCGCGCAAATCCACCCTGCAGCGAAACAAACGGGACGCAGAAATCATCCGGCTCTACGACGAAGGCCTGTCGGTGAAGGAGTTGGCCCGCCGTTTCGAGCTGACCGACCGGCGCATCTACGCCATCCTCTCCACCCCCCAGGAACCGGAGGTGGGCCATGGTTGAGACCCGGATCACCCCCAAGCTGGTCATGGCGCGGCTGGAGGAAGCCGCCGCCACCATGCGCCGCCTGCCGCCGGTGCGTGGTCCCCGCAGGGCATCCTACTGGCCGGACATGATCCATGACTGGCAGGCCTACGGGTACAATCCGCCGCAAATTCGCATGGGGCCGCCAGCTCCCGATGCCATCAGCCGGATGGACGCCTGCCTGGAGTGGCTGCGTTGGCTGTCTCCGGACGAGGCCAAGCTGGTCTGGATGCGGGCGGAGCGGGCTCCGTGGCGGGTGGTGTGCAGCGTGTACGGCGCGCCCAAGACCACCGCATGGCGGCACTGGACCCTGGCCATCCTCACCATCCAGGAAAAACTGCTGCAAAAACCTTCATGCGAACCGTTTCTGCACGATTGGAACCCTTTGCCGGAATTGGGGTAGGATCAACGTCAAAATTGGATGCATGCGCGCAAGCGCCACCGAAGCCCGCCCGGGGATCCCCGAGGCGGGCTTTTTCGTGCCCGGACTCGGAAGGAACCACCCCATGAGCGACACCCCGATTCGAATCGACCAGCCCATCGTCGGGTGCGAGGTCGTGAAGGAGGAGAAGCCATCCGTTTCGTTCCAACGCCCCCAGGTCCTGGACGGAGCCACCTACAAGATCAAGCCGCCCGATTCCGATCACGCCATCTACGTCACCATCAACCACACCGTGGCGGACGGCCAGCCCCGGTTGGTGGAGATCTTCGTCAACTCCAAGAGCATGGCCCACTTCCCGTGGGTGGTGGCCCTGACCCGGGTCATCTCCGCCATCTTCCGGCACGAGAGCAAACCCACCTTTCTGGTGGAGGAACTGCGCTCGGTGTTCGACCCCAATGGCGGTTTCTGGTCCGAGGGCCGCTACGTCCCCAGCCTCGTGGCCGAGATCGGCAACTGCCTGCAGCGGCACATGTTGATGCTCGGCATCGTCGATCATCCGGAAGCGCCCAGCGCCGAAGACAACCGCCAGCCCGCACCGCACCAATCCCAACAGGACAGCCAGCCCAAACCCCAGGGGATCTGCGAGAAATGCGGAGCCTTCGCGGTGGTCTTCAGCGGTGGTTGCGATAAGTGTCAGGAGTGCGGGTTTTCCAAGCGCTGCGGCGACGCCTGAGAGCCAGGACAGATCATGATCACCGTCGAAGCCGATGACAGGAAGGCCCGGGCAATCGCCAATGACCTGGAAAAGCAGGTCCGCTTCGCCGCCGCCGTGGCCCTGACCCGCACCGCCAAAAACGCCCAGGACGAGGTGCGCCGGCGGCTGCCGGAACGCTTCACCATCCGCACCGGCTGGGTGGGCAAGGGCATCCGCATCAAGCCGGCGCGCAAGAACGACCTGGAGGCGTCGGTCCGGGTGCTGGATGACTTCATGGCCTTGCAGGAGACCGGCGGTCTGCGCCGGTCCCGGTCGGGCGAAGCGCTGGCCGTTCCGGTCGGCGCACGCCCGACGCCCCGGTCCGTCACCCGGCCCGCCAAATTCCCCGGTCGGCTGCTGGAAAAGCCCAACCACTTCATCGCTCCCCTGAAGGACGATCCCCAGGCCCATGCGGTCTGGCGGCGCGCCGGTCGCAAGGGGAGCAAACGGAAGCTGATGTACCTCTTTGCCGACCGGGTGGAGATCAAGCCCCGCTTCGGCTTCATGGATACGGTTCGGGAGGTGGTGGAGGCGCGCTTCCAGGAGAACTTCAACGATGCCCTGCGCGAGGCGCTAAGCACGGCACGGTAATGGGCAACGGAAATGAGCGACGAAATCATCAAAGCCTGGCGGGAACGCGACGACCCGCTGGATGACATCATCCGTCATTTCACCGATGACTTTGCCAGATGGGACTGGTGCGATGTCGCCGACGAAGGACGGCGGATCTGCAATCTCATGTTTGATTTGGATATCGAGAAGCACTCTCCGTTCGATGGCATCTTCGCCGGTGTGGCCGCCCAGGCCAACCATGGGGCGATCAATGCCATGGCCGCCGCCCTTGGTGTTGATGGCCGTGTTTTGTATCTGGCATTGGCCCACTGGTCCGAGGAGCAGGACAACCCTCCGCAACCCGTTACGTTTGATGCGCTGATGGAAATGGGGCGGAAGAGTATCGAGGGGCTCAATGACTCCATCGATGCCAGCATCATGGTCGGCGAGAAAAATCGCCCGGGTCCTCCCAGGCCCTGAGAAAAGCGGGTGCCGCGCGCGCCCGGGAGTTGCCTAGCGCCAGCTCTGAAAACGGGTTCGCACCCGGTTCGCAGGTTCGCACTTCACCACTGACGATCAAGGGATCGACGAGAATGCCGTGGCACTCTCCATACGAGCATATGCCCGCCACCGGGGGGTGTCCGATGCCGCTGTACGTAAGGCGATCAAGGCCGGACGCATCCCCCAGGAGCCGGACGGCACCATAGACCCGGCCAAAGCGGACGCCGCCTGGGACCGCAACACAAACCCGGCCCAGAAGCGCGAACCAAGTGCGAACCCGGGTACGCAGCAGAGGTTCGCACCCCCCGCGAACCAGCCCCAGAGGTTCGCACCCCCGGCACAGCCACCGAAACAAGGCGCTCCCGACTACCAGACCAGCCGGGCCATCCGCGAGGCGTACTCCGCCCGGCTGGTAAAGCTGGACTTCGAGGAGCGCTCCGAGCAACTGGTCAGCGCCGACGAGGTAAGGGTCGAGGCCTTCAACCTGGCCCGCCGGGTCCGCGACCGGCTGATGAACATTCCCCATCGCATGGGGGCCATGCTGGCGGCGGAGACCGATGCCGACGCCATCGAACGCTTGATCGAATCCGAACTGCGCACCGCATTGGAGGAGTTGCCCGAATGACCCTGACCGCCGCCGCCATCCCCGCCATGGCGGAACGCATCGAGGTGTGGCCGGTGGAACGGCTGATTCCCTACGCCGGCAACGCCCGCACCCACTCCGACGAGCAGATCAACAAGGTGGCGGCCTCCATGGTGGAGTTCGGTTTCACCAACCCCATCCTGGTGGATGGCCGTGACGGCATCGTCGCCGGCCACTGCCGCCTGGCCGCTGCCCGCCGCATCGGCCTGGAGACAGTGCCGGTGGTGGTGCTGGACCATCTCTCCGACGCCCAACGCCGTGCCTATATCCTGGCGGACAACCGGCTGGCCCTGGATGGGGGCTGGGATGATCAGGTGTTGGCTGCCGAACTGGCGCGCCTGCGCGAGGACGAGTTCAACCTCGATCTGATCGGGTTCACTGACGAGGAGATGGACGCCCTGCTGGTGGTGGACGGCGGCGAGGAAGACGGAAGCGATGGAGCCGGCGAAGAGGAGACCATTCCCGAACCGCCGGCCACTCCGGTCACCCAGCCCGGCGACCTGTGGGTGCTGGGCGAACACCGCCTGCTCTGCGGCAGCAGCCTCGTTGCGGATGACGTCATCCGGCTGATGAACGGGGAGCGGGCCGCCCTGTTCGCCACCGATCCGCCCTATCTGGTGGATTACGACGGCACCAACCATCCGCCCAACAGCGCCCGCAAGGCCAAGACTGCTCGAGGCGACACCAGCGGCACGGCGGGCAACAAGGACTGGTCCGCCACCTACGGGGTGACCTGGGATGATTCCAGCCAGGGGCCGGAATTGTACGAGGGGTTCGTTCGGAACGCCATCGACCACGCCATCGACACCCATGCGGCATGGTATTGCTGGCATGCCTCCAAACGGCAGGCGATGCTGGAAGCGGTGTGGGAGAAGTTCGGGGCCTTCGTCCATCAGCAGATCATCTGGACCAAGACCCGGGCGGTGATGACCCGGACCCACTACCTGTGGGGCCACGAGCCGTGCTTTTTCGGCTGGATCAAGGGCAACCGCCCGCCCCGGGTGAGCGAGGAGTACCTCTCCACCGTCTGGCACATGGCCGGGCTGGAGGGCGACGAGCGCCCGGAGCATCCGACGCCCAAGCCCCTGGACTGTTTCGCCATCCCCATGAAGCAGCACATCCAGCCGGGCGGGTTGTGCTACGAGCCGTTCTCCGGCTCCGGATCGCAGATCATGGCCGGTGAGGCCACGGGCCGGCGGGTCTTCGCCATGGAGATCAGCCCGGTCTATGTGGACGTGGCGGTGAAGCGGTTCATCCAGGCCACCGGGAAGATCGTCTACCTGGACGGCTCCGGTGGGAAGACGTTCGCGGATGTGGCCGCCGAGCGGGGGATCGATTTGGAGGAGTGACCGGAAGCAGAGACGCCCGGTCCAATGCCGGGTGGTCTCTGGTGAAGCGGTATGGTGGTCAGCCGTCGAAGGGCTGGTTCTCGTGGTGGCCTGGGAGAACTGCGCAGGTCCAGGGGTCGATCTTGTTGACCTTCTCGGTCGTTTCCCGGGCGATGACCTGGGCGGCAGCGGTTTCGGCGGCCTTGGAGGAGTCCTCGGCCCACACCCACTCGCAGAAGTGTTCGTACTGGATCCAGTTGTCGGGCGCATAGTCGATGATGGCGTAGCCCACCACGGTGAAAGGATGGTTGGCCATGCTGGTCACTCCTCGATCCGGTAGGTGGTGTAGCCGCCCTTGGCTTCGGGTCCGACGTAGCGCAGCCGCTCCGTGGTGACGTTGAGTCCCAGGCGCTTTTTGAGCGTGCCGGCGATGGCTCCGCGCACCGTGTTCGGGTTCCACCCGGTCTCCTGAGCGATCTGCTCGATGGTGGCCCCCTCGGGGCGCTTCATCATCTCGATCATGCGCGCCTGCTTGGAGTTGGCCCGGCCCCCAGTTTTGCGGGTGGCTTTGTTGCCGGCCTTCTGGCCCGCCTGGTAGGCGGCCTCCAGGGCGCTCTTGACGCCCCAGACCGAAACGCTGTGGAAGTCCAGGCTGTCGGATTTGCGGGTTTCCAGGGTGTCGATGAAAAGGTGGTCCAGGGCGATCTGCTCGAAGAGCGCCATCAGGGGATCCGGTTCGGTCGAAGGTTCGCCATCGGCGGGCGGTTCGATCTGCAGTGACTCCTCGGCGGCGGCGACATCCGCCCCGAAATCGTCATCCTGAATCGGCGGCTCCTGGCCGATGGCCTTGAAGCCTTCGGCGGCGATGCGCCAGTCGTTGTCGCCGGCGTCCTGGATCAGGCCCTTGTCCGCCAGCGCCTTGATCACCTTGAGTGCGGCCCCGCCCTTGATCCGGTCCGGCATGGGGTAGATCGCCCCGTCTGGGCGGGTGGCGGCGGCTTCGAGGATGGTTTGCTGGGTGTTGGTGAGGTTGCTCATCTGGATTCTCCTGTTTGGGGTTGCTCGGATTTCAGTCCAGTTCCACCACCCGGTTGACCTCCGGGTCGGTAGCGTCCAGCCATCGGTTGCGGTCGCTTTCCCATTCGATGCCGTTGGCGCGGTCGTCGCGGGCGTTGTCCCAGGAGGCCAGTTCCAGGGCCTTGGCCCGGGCTTCCTCCTCGGTTTCGGCTTCGATGTCCACCTGGGCCTGGATGGTGATCTGGCGGGTCATGGTGATGAAGAATTTGGCCATCTTGGTCTCCTTGGTTGTGCGCTGAACGTGGGTCCATATAGCCATCGCTGCGCGCAACCTATCCAGCTATATAACTGCTTTTACATCACTTTTTTTGATCCCTGTCCGGGCTTCCGGATGGCGCGGACGGCGTTGTCGAACCAGCGTTTGAAACCCCGGTCCGCCATCCGCTTTTCCAGGTGGAAGGCGATGGCCTCGGGGCTCGCCGGGCCGCCCTCGATGAAGCTCATGTCGTCGGCCAGATGGCGTCCGAAGACGCTGTCCAGCAGGTCCCTGGTTTCCTCCGGATCGAGCCGGTAGGCGTCGGCAAAGAAGAGGCTGGCGGCCCGCCAGGTCATCTCCTGGTCGTAGCCGTTCATCCGGCTGGTTCCCCAGAATCCCCAGCCTTCGTTGTCGGTGGGCAGGATTTGGCAGGCGTCGTTCATGGCGTCCTCCTCGGCCCGTATCAGCGGGTCTGGATGGTGATCTGGAATTCCGCGCCGTCCCGGGTCTGGATCGCCAGCCCATCGTCGCGGGTCAGGTAGCCGCCCTCGGCGAAGCTGGCGACGGTTTCGATGCCGCCGCCCATCTCCATCAGGGTTTCGATGGCGTCGTCGATAGCGTCGGCCTGACCGCTCTGGATGGCTTGGAAGAGTTGAATCAGGGCGTTGGTCATGTGCTGGCCTCCTGGTTGGTTGTTGTTGATGACCATAGAGCCATCGTCTACGCCCGCTTATCCAGCTGAATACGATCATCTTTTCATTATTTTTCAGGGTGTTTGCGCGTGCCGCTGTCTGCTGCCGAGGTCTACCGGGAAGCGTTCTTCCAGGGGCTTCGGCCCGACCCGCGCCTGACGGTCTCCCAGTGGGCGGACGCCAACCGGCGGCTCTCTTCAGTGGCCTCCAGCGAACCAGGTCCCTGGCGCACCGCACGGACCCCGTACCTGCGCGAGATCATGGATTGCCTGTCGCCCGGCTCCCCGGCGGAGCGGGTGGTGGTGATGTTCGGTTCGCAGTTGGGCAAGACCGAGGCGGGGCTGAACTGGGTGGGCTACGTGATTCACCACGCGCCGGGGCCCATGCTCATGGTCCAGCCCACGGTGGAGATGGCGAAACGCTACTCCAAACAGCGTGTGGGACCGCTCATCGAGTCGAGCCCGGCGATCCGGGAGAGGGTGAAACCGGCCCGGTCGCGGGACAGCGGCAACACGGTCCTTTCAAAAGAATTCCCCGGCGGCATCCTGCTCATGACCGGGGCCAACAGCGCGGTGGGGCTCTCCTCCGCGCCGATCCGCTACCTCTTCATGGACGAGGTGGACCGCTTTCCTGGAGACGCCGACGGCGAAGGGGATCCGGTGGCGCTGGCGATCCAACGCACCGCCAACTTTTCCAATCGCAAGGTGCTGCTCACCAGCACGCCCACCATCAAGGGCTTCTCGCGCATCGAGGCGGCCTACGCCGAGAGCGACCAGCGCCGCTTCTGGGTGCCGTGCCCGGAATGCGGGGAATTCCAGATTCTGGAGTGGGCCCAGGTGCGTTGGCCCCAGGGGGAGCGGGAGAAGGCGTTCTACCTATGCCCCCACTGTGGGGCAGAGATTGCTGACTACCAGAAAGGGGCGATGCTGGAGAACGGCCAGTGGCGCGCCTCCGCCGAAGGCGATGGCCGAACCGCCGGGTTTCATCTCTCCAGCCTCTATTCACCCCACGGCTGGACCGGCTGGGGCGACATCGCGGTGGAGCACGGGCAGGTCCACAAGGATCCGCCCCGGCTCAAGGTTTGGGTCAATACCAAGCTCGGGGAGACCTGGGAAGAGGACGCCGACCGCATCGACGGCGAGGGGCTGTTGGCCCGCCGGGAGGATTGGGGGGCTTTGCTGCCATTGGAGGTGGCGGTGCTCACCGCCGGCGTGGACGTTCAGGACGACCGGCTGGAGGTGGAGATCGTCGGCTGGGGCCGGGACGAGGAGTCCTGGTCTATCGATTACAAGGTGTTGTGGGGCGATCCCGCATCCCCGGCGGTCTGGCAGGATCTGGACAACCTGCTCCTGCACCGCTGGCCGCACAGCCGGCAGGTGCCCGACATGGCCATTCGCGCCGTGGCGCTGGACACCGGCGGCCACCATACCCTCAAGGCCTACGCTTTCTGCCGCGCCCGCCAGGGTCGGAGAGTCTGGGCCATCAAGGGCCGGGGCGGCATGGGGGTGCCCATCTGGCCCCGGCGGCCCAGCCGCAGCAACAAGGGCAAGGTGCCGCTCTTCATCGTCGGGGTGGACGCCTGCAAGGAGGCGATCATCTCCCGGCTGCGGCTGACCGAGCCCGGGCCTGGATTCTTGCATTTCCCCATGGATCGGGACGCGGAGTGGTTCAGCCAACTCACCGCCGAGTCGGTGGTGACCCGTTATCACAAGGGCCGGCCCATCCGGGAGTGGAAGAAGAAGGATGCGGACCGCAACGAGGCGTTGGACTGTCGCGTTTACGCCATGGCCGCCCTGCAGGGGTTGGTCTCCATGGGATTGCGGCTCAACCGGGATGTGGCGCGCCTTGCCGAAGCCCCTTTGAAGAACGCCGGGCCCGCTTCGGCGAGCGCCACCACCATCAAACCCAAGCCCCAGCGGCGGGTGATTCGATCAAACTGGATGTGACGACCATGGCCACGACTTCCGAACTGCAGATCCGCCGGGACCGGCTCCTGGAACGGTTGGAATCCCTGCAGAAACGGGTGACCCATGGGGACAAGACGGTGGAATACGACCTGACCCAGGTGAAGAACGCCCTGGACCTGCTGGACCGGGAGATCGCCCGCAACGGTGATCGCCGCATCGCCCGGCACCTGCGGGTGCGGAGCCGGAAGGACCTGTGAAACTCCTCCAGCGACTGTTCGGCGGCCTGCCCAAGCGCCGAGCCAATGGGAGCGGTTACGAGGGGGCAGCCTCCGGGCGACGGCTGGGCAACTGGCAACCGGGTGACGCCGGGGTCAACGCGCTCCTGTTCCGGGACGCCTCCCTCATGCGCGCCCGCTCCCGGGATCTGGTCCGGCGCAACGCCTGGGCCAGCAACGCCGTGGACTCCCTGGTGGGCAATCTCGTCGGCACCGGCATCAAGCCCCAATCCACCCATGTGGATCCAGCCACCAAGGAGAAGATCCAGTCCCTGTGGCTGGCCTGGACCCGGGAGGCGGACGCCCACGGCATGCTGGGGTTCTACGGCCTCCAGGCCCTGGTGGCCAGGGCCATGATCGAAGGGGGCGAGGTGCTGGTGCGCCTGCGCAACCGGGAAGCCCGGGACGGCTTGGCCGTGCCGCTGCAATTGCAGGTTCTGGAGCCGGAACACCTGCCAGCCGGCGACAGCCGGGACATGCCCAACGGCCACCGGATCCGGGCTGGCATCGAGTTCGACCGCATCGGTCGCCGGGTCGCCTACCACCTGCTGCGGGAGCATCCGGGCGAAAGCCCCATGCTGTTCCGCGCCGGGGAGGCATCCCGGGTGCTGGCGGGCGACGTCTGCCACATCTTCAAGCCGTTGCGCCCGGGCCAGCTTCGGGGCGAACCGTGGATGGCCCAGGCCCTGGTGCGGCTCCATGAGCTGGACCAGTACGACGACGCGGAGTTGGTCCGCAAGAAAACGGCGGCGCTCATCGCCGGCTTCATCACCAAGCCCGATCCCGAACTGGGCGTCGGCGGTGAGGACGGCGATAAGCCGGACGACGAAGGCGCGGTCCCGGTCACCTGGGCCCCGGGCACCATGCAGGTGCTGCTGCCCGGCGAGGACGTGAAGTTCTCCGATCCGGCGGACGTGGGCGGCCAGTATGGGGAGTTCATGCGCACCCAACTGCGCGCCGTGGCCGTGGGGCTGGGCCTCACCTATGAGCAGCTCACCGGTGATCTCACCGGGGTCAACTATTCATCCATCCGCGCCGGGATGGTGGAGTTCCGCCGCCGGATGGAACAGATCCAGCGCATGGTGCTGATCCACCAGTTCTGCCGCCCGGTCTGGGAGCGGTGGATGGATCAGGCCGTGCTCTCCGGAGCCTTGCCGCTTCCCGATTATCCGAAGCGCCGCCGGGAATACCTGGCGGTGAAGTGGATCCCCCAGGGCTGGCAGTGGGTGGACCCGCAGAAGGAGTTCAACGCCATCATCTGGGCCATCCGCGCCGGGCTGGTCAGCCGGGCCGAGGCGGTCTCCACCTACGGCTACGACATCGAGGAGATCGACCGGGAGATCGCCGCCGACAACCGGCGCGCCGACGACCTGGGGCTGGTCTTCGACTCGGACGCCCGCCGCACCTCCCGCTCGGGGGTATCGCGGGATTCCACCCAATCCGATCCTGAACTCGTGGATCTCAAGGAATAGCTCATGCCACAGACCCTGTTGCCCCATCTGGCGGCCCGGATTCTCGGGACCCCGCTGATGGTGGACCGCGCCCGATTGGAGACCATCCTGTCGGTGATCGGTCCGCGCATCGGCCTGGAGCCTTCAGCCATGCCGCCCGGCTTCGAGGAGACCGACACCTCGTCCAACCTGATGGTCACCCCAAACGGCATCGCCATCGTGCCCATCCACGGCACCCTGGTGAAGCGGGCCGGGGCCATCGAGGCAGCATCGGGCCTGACCTCCTACACAGCCATCGAGGAGCGCATCCTGGATGCCGCCACCGATCCGGGCGTGCGGGCCATCCTGCTGGACATCGACTCCCCCGGTGGCGAGGTGGGCGGGGTCTTCGACCTGGCCGCCCTGATCCTCGAGGCCGGGCAGGACAAGCCCGTCTGGGCGCTGGCGGACGACGCCTTTTCGGCGGCCTATCTGATCGCCTCCACGGCCCACCGCATCATCGTTCCCCAGACCGCCGGCGTCGGCTCGGTGGGGGTCATCGCCGTCCATGTGGACGAGTCGGCCAAGGATGCCCAGGAGGGCCGGACCTACACCACCGTCTTCGCCGGAGCCCGGAAGAACGACTTCTCCAGCCACGCGCCCCTCTCCGACGAGGCCCGGATCGGCCTGCAACGGGAGGTGGACCGGCTCTACGGCATGTTCGTAGCCGCCGTGGCCTCGGGCCGACAGCTTTCCGAGTCGGCGGTGCACGCCACCGAGGCGGGGCTCTTCTTCGGTGGAAACGCCATCAACGCAGGACTCGCCGACCAGGTCGGCACCATCCGCGACGCCCTCGCTGGCCTGTCCGCAACCATTGATACACCCAAAAAGACCCATTTTCACCGGGCGGCCCAGCCGCCGGAACCCATGCACAAGGAGGCTGCCATGCCCATGGACACGCCGGCGGAGCAAACCGCCACCGCTCAACCCAAACCTGAAGCGACTCAGCCCGTGGACCTGGACAAGCTCCGGGCGGAACAGGAGTCCCATCTGCGCGGCGAGGCCCAGGCCATCGTCGATCTGTGCGCCCTGGCGGGCATGCCGGATCTGGCTGGCGGCTTCATCGCCCAGGGGATGACCAGCGAGGCGGTGCGCCGGGAGCTTTTGGCCAAGCGCGCCCAATCGGACGGCCCGGAGATCCACTCCCAGGTGATGCCGGGAGACGGTACCCGCATCCATCCCGCCCAGAGCCTGGAGAGCAACCCGGTGGTGGCCTCCTGCCGCAAGATTGCCCAACAGCATGCCCACGGAGGTAACTGACCATGCCCGTCCTGAACGAAGGAATGAACCTCGGCGACGTCCTCAAGTATGAGGGACTGAACCTCTACTCCCGCGAGACCGTGACGGTCCTGGCCGGCGATGGCGCGGACCGGGTCATGGGCGTGGGGACCGTCATCGGTCGCCGCACCAAGTCCGATGCCGTAGCCGCCGCCGATCCCGGCAACACCGGCGACGGAACCCTCGACAACCTGGCCCTGGGGTCCCAGGCGGTCCCCGGCGTCTACCGGCTCACCTGCATCGAGGCGGCGGCCAATGGCGGCATCTTCCAGGCGGTCACGCCCCAGGGTCACCGCCTGCCCGACATCACCGTGGGCCAGCCCCATGACGGCGACCACCTGAAGCTCACCCTCAGCGATGGCGCGGTGGATTTCGTAGTGGGCGACATCTTCACCGTCACCATCTCGGGTGATGGCAAGGTAACCGCCTTCGATCCGTCCGCCGTGGATGGGACCAATGAGCCCATCGGCGTCATGGCCCGGGACGTGGCCGAGCCCCCCGGCAACGACATCCCTGAAACCGCCATCCTGCGCCACGCCATCCTGGCCGATCACGCCGTGGTCTGGCCGGAGGGCATCACCGTTCAACAGAAGGACGACGCCATCGCGGCCCTGCAAGCCCGTGGCATCCTCATCCGCACGGGAGTCTGATCGCCATGTCTCTTTCCGCCAATCCCTTTTCCAACGACGCCTTCGGCGCGGTGGCGCTCACCGCCGCCATCAACGTCCTGCCCAACCGCTATGGCCGGGTGGAATCCCTGGGCCTCATGCCGGCCCGGCCCGTGCGCCTGCGCAACATCGCCATCGAGGAGCGCAACGGGGTGCTGTCGCTCCTACCCACCGCCGCCGTGGGTTCCCCCGGGACAACCGGCAAGCGGGGCAAGCGCCGGGTGCGCTCCTTCGTGGTGCCGCACATCCCCCACGATGACGTGGTGCTCCCCGAAGAGGTCCAGGGCATCCGCGCCTTCGGCTCCGAGGGGGAACTGGCGGCGCTCTCCGACGTGCTGGCCCTGCATCTTCAGTCCATGCGCGACAAGCACGCCATCACCCTGGAACACCTGCGCATGGGGGCGCTCAAGGGCGAGATCCTGGATGCCGACGGCTCCACCATCTACGACCTGTTCGGCGAGTTCGGCATCACCGCCAAATCCATCAACTTCCAGCTCGGCTCCGCCACCACCGACGTCAAGGCCAAGTGCCTGGAGCTGAAGCGCCACATCGAAGACAACCTGCGAGGCGAGTTCATGACCGGCGTCCACTGCCTGGTTTCGCCCGAGTTCTTCGACAAGCTCACCAGCCACGCCAAGGTGGAGAAGGCCTACGAACGCTGGATGGAGGGCGAGGCTTTGCGCGCCGACATGCGCTCCGGCTTCACCTTCGCCGGTGTGACCTTCGAGGAGTACCGGGGCCAGGCCACCGATCCCGAGGGGACCGTGCGCCGTTTCATCGGCGAAAACGAAGGTCACGCCTTCCCCCTCGGCACCAGCCAGACCTTCGCCACCTACTTCGCGCCGGCGGACTTCAACGAGAGCGTGAACACCCTGGGCCAGCCCCTCTACGCCAAGCAGGAGCCCCGCAAGTTCGAGCGGGGCACCGACCTGCACACCCAGTCCAACCCGCTGCCCATGTGTCACCGGCCCGGGGTGCTGGTGAAGGTGGTTGCCTCCTGATGAACACCTTCTGGACCGATGCCGTGGCCAGCCTGGATGCAGCCTGTCAGCAGACCTTCGGCATCCAGGTGACCTACATCCCCTCCATGGCCAACCGACCCGACCTGTATGGAAAGTCCATTTCGCTCACCGGTATTTTCGACGATGCCCGGGAGATGGTCACCTTGATGGGCGGCCCGGGCATGGAGGCGGTGGTGCCCAGGCCGGTGCTGGAGATCCGTTCGGCGGATCTGGGCTTCACCCCCACCGAAGGGGATGAGGTGATGGTGGATGGCATCACCTACCGGATCCTGGATGTGCAACCCGATGGCCATGGATCCATCAAGCTGGTGCTGAGTCGCAACCCCAGTCCAGGCTGAGCCACGTCATTCGGAGAACACGTTCATGGCCACCGCTTCCAATCTCGCCCCGTTCTACCGGGGCGACACCAAGAGCTTCAACCTGACTTTCCGGGACGCCAACGGCGATCCCATCGATCTGTCCGGCCATGAGCTGTGGTTCACCATGAAGCGCGAGATCGGCGATGCGGATGATGCGGCGGTGCTGCAGAAGCGCATCGTCTTCCTGCCCAACGCCGAATCGGCGGCGGGCAACGGCGTGCTGATTCTGGATTCTTCCGAGACCAGCGCCATCGACCCGGGCACCTACTACTTCGACATGCAGAAGGTGATTCCGGAGAACCCGCCCCTGGTCACTACCTTGATGAGCGGTCGGGTCAGCGTTCTGCCGGATGTGACCCAGAGGGTCTCCTGATGGCCGACCACACCATCAAGGTTGCTATCACCCGGGAGACCATCCACGTCCCAACGGCGGATGGGGAGATTCTGTTCACCATCCAGGAGGAGCGTCTGGATTTCTCCTCACCGCTGGTGCTGGCGGTGCCGGGCTGGCCCTTCGGTCCCAACCCCAACCGGGTGGATGGGATCGTCCGGAACACCCCCTTCGAGATCGACCGGGTCACCATGCCCAGCTACTACCGGGTGGTGAAGTGGCTGTTTCTCCTCAGCGATGAGGAGAACGACCTGGCGGTCACCAGCGAGATCAAGGCGCTGCGTCGGGGCGACAACGTCCACTTCATGGAGTACGCCATCATGGGGGACTCCTCGGTGATTCCCTACGACCTGGACGTCATCGAGGATGGCAGCGCCGTGCGGCTGATCATCAACAGCCGCTATGAGGGGGTGCTCAGCGCCCGAACATCCAAGATCGGCGTTTTCAACTGACATCACCAACCAACATCAACGTGCTCATGCGCCCGGCCATTGGTCGGGCGTTTCTGTTTCTACTCCCTTTTCGCGAATAGGAGAACACCATGGGAATTCCCACTCTGTTTGAAGCCCGAGGCGGTATCAGCATCGGCGTGGCGGTTCTGTCCGGCACCGGCGCGCCCGGTGGCGCGGGCGGTCATCCCGACGATGCGGTCAAGGGCTCCATCTACCTGGATGACTCCAACGGCCAGATGTGGCTGAAGAAGACCGCCGGCACCGGTGCGGACAAGTGGGTCCGCATCCAGAGCCAGGATGATCTGGATACCGCGCTGCTGGGTCAGTCCTGGCGGGAACCGGTCAAGCTGCGTGATGCCACCAGCTATGCCGACATGACTGCCGCCGAAACGGCGGTGAATACCGGCACCATCGATGGCGTGGCCGTGGCCGACGGCGACCGGATCCTGTTCGAGGCCATCACCGGCGAAAACAGCAACGTCTTCATCGTCACCGGTACCCCTGGCTCCGGGGCGATTCTGGTGGAGGATGGCAACGACGCCTCCAAGGGTGATGCCCTCTATATCCAGGACGGCACCGATGCGGGCAAGCAGTACGCCTTCAACGGCAGCTCCTGGGTTCAGCAGGGCAGCGCCTCCAGCACCGAGATCGGCTACCTGCAGTCCTTCATCGGCAAGTCCGGCAACGGCAACGAAGCGCCGGACTACCTGAGCACCCATGTGGTCACCGACGGGGATGCCTTGGAGAAGGCCATTGGCGATCTGGACGCCGAAATCGGGGGTGGTATCGCCACCCCGCAGACCCGCACCGCCGGCCCCATCAGCGATCAGCCCGTCAATCTCAACCTGAAGGCGTTGGATGATGCCATCGGTCCCAACGTCACCTCTACCCATCAGGTGGCAGCGGCGGACTCCGTCAACGCCAACATCTCCGCCCTGGACGCCGCCGTCGGGGCCGATGTGGTCACCCCTCAGGTGCGCACCACCGGCGCGATCTCCGCCCAGGCTGCCAACCTGAACATCCAGTCTCTGGACGCCGCCATCGGCGCGGATGTCACCTCCACCCACTTCGTCGGCGCGGCCAGTTCGGTCAATGCCAACATCAGCGCCCTGGACGCGGTGCTGGCGGATGTGAAGACCGAATCCAAGACCGATTCGGTGACCGCTCTGGCCACCCTGGACAGCGTGCTGGTGGACGAGGCGTCGGTGGTGGAGTGGACCATCCATGCCCGCAGTACCGTCACCGGCTCCAAGGTGTGGAGTGGCAAGGTGCTGGCCATGCACAACGGCACCACGGCGGCGGATGCCACCGATGTGGACTTCAACCTGTTCGCCATCCTGAAGATGGGCGGCATCATCAACCAGTTGGATTTCGATGTGGATCTGAACGGGGCTGGTGTCTCCCAGACGCTGCGCCTGCGCGCCTCCAGTGGCGAAGCGGTCAACATCACCGTCACTCGGAGCATTCTGAACCAGCTGTAAGACGGGATGAATCAGGCGGCCAAAACGACATCGGCCCAACCTCTCATGGGGTCGGGCCGATGCTTTGGCTGCTGCTTCTTTTTGCTGGGAATGACTTGCTGGGGAATTTTGGTCACTGCCCTGGCGATGGGGTTGCGCCGTTTGGGCGGCTCCGGTTTTGGCTTCTTGGCCATGTTTCTTCCTCCTGTTGTGGTGAGCCCGTCTCCCATGAGACGGGCCGTCACTCTATGGGTTTCATTGAGGAAATTCAATCGAAATGGACGATTACCTGTCCGCAGAACCCCTGATCGTGGCCCGTCTCAAGGAGCAGATCCGGGATGCCCGGATTCACTCTTCCTGGGGAGTGCCGGCGATCCGGGAGAACCACGACCTGCCGCCGTCGGTGATCGTCTTCCTGGAGGAGGACGCCCCCGGCGCGGTGGCGGACACCGGTTCCAGCCAGAAGGTGGAACAAACCTGGCTCTGCCTCGTGGTGGTCCGGGACGCGGAGACGGAATCCGGAACCCTCGTCAGCCAGGTAATCCGGGCCATGGCGGGGTGGAAGCCCGCCGGATCTCCATTCTCTGCCTTCAAGCGGGTGAAGTCGGCCTATGCGCCGGATTACTCCCCCAACGGCGTCTTCTATTTCCCGCTGGCCTTCGCCACCAGCTTCGTCTTCAGCGCTTCGAAGTGACTTCAGGTCAGCGGAGACAGGGAGGATTCCAGCCATTGGGCGAACTCCTCCTCGGACAGGTTGCCGTCTGCCAGCCGCATGAAGGTCTGGTACTTGTCGGCAGCGGAGGCCTGGAGCGTCAGGCCGTTCAAGCGCAGGAACAGCAGGCAGGTCACATAGGCGACCCGCTTGTTGCCATCGACGAAGGGATGGTTGCGGGCAATGCCAAAGGCGTAGGCCGCCGCCAGTCTTGCCAGGGTCGGAGGCGTGTCGGAATAGGCCATGAGATTGTGGGGACGAGCCAAGGCGGAGTCCAACAGCCCTTCGTCACGCAACCCCTCGGGACCTCCGTGTTCCGCCAGTTGCCGTTGATGGATGGCCAGGACGGTTTTCTTGAGAAGCCAAACCGGATCGGCCATCAGCTTCCCAATTTTTTCAGCACGTCGCGATCCTCGCGCATGATCTCCTCGGCCACATCCATCTGCCGGGCGAACTCGGGATCGTAGGCGGTCAGCTCGATCCCCTCGGGGGTCTCGACGGCAAACAGGGAATCTCCCTTTTCCACCCGCAACCGGGCCAGGAGTTCCTTGGGCAACACCACGCCGGTGGAATTGCCCACGGCGATCAGCTTCAGGGTCGTCATCGTTCAAGCTCCTTTCACGATCATTATAACGCCTGTAATAACGTCACGCCACAGCAATCCAACATGCCAGGGAGGTTCACCCAATGGCCAAGAAAACCCACACCCTCATCGGCGGGGGTGAATGCTTCATCGCGCCCTTCGCTGGCGGAGCCGCCATGCGCTTTCTCGGCGAGGCGTCCAAGGTGGAACTCAGTTTCAGCGAGGAGAAGAAAACCCTCAAGAACTACTCCACCCCCGGCGGCGGCAACGCCGACACCGTCTCGCTGATCACCGACGTGCAACTGGTGGTCACCGCCCACGGTTTCGACGCCGAGGCACTGGCCATGGCCACCTTCGGCGAGGCGGGCAACATCGCCGGCGGCTCCGTCACCGATGAGTCCCACACCGCCTACCTGGGGGGCTACATCCGCGCCGCCGCCGGAGTGAATCTCACCGCCGTCACCCTGACCAACACCGGCACGCCCCTGGTGGAAGGAACCGACTACGAGGTGAAGGGTGGCGGCGTTTGCATCCTGCCCGGGGCGGTGAACGTGAGCGATGGCGACACCGTGCTCATGAGCTACACCCACGCCGCCAGCCGCACCGTGGAGGCGATCCTGAACGCCGGCAAGGAGTATCGCATGGTGTTCGACGGGTTCAACCAGGCCAACGACAACACCCCGGTGGTGCTGGACGTCTGGCGGGTGAAGAACACCCCGTCCTCCATTGGCCTCGTCACCGACGACTTCGGCAACATCGAGTTCACGTTCGACGTCTTGAAGGACGACGCCAGGACCGGCATCGGCGTCTCCAAGTTCTTCAAACTGACCCAGATCGAGGGGTAATGATCCATGGCCATTGATATCCAGAAAGAGGTGGCCGGGATCACCTTCCTGGTCCACAAGCTGACCATCCGCGAGATCTACGAACTGTTCGCCCGGGCCGACGTGCCCCGGGATCCCAGTGAGGAACCGGACTGGATCGGCAACGTCCTGTTCGAAGACGTCACCCTCCAGGATGTCCTCACCTTCACCGACCTCAACCGGGAGCGGCTGCTGGAGATGCTGCCCGGCGACGTGGAGGCGGTCATCAGCGAGGTGAAACGGGAGAACCCCCATTTTTTCGCCGCATGCCGCCGTCTGGAAGAGGCCGGCAAGCGGCTGGACGCAGTGATCACGTCCAAGCCGTCGGACGGTTCAAGCGCGCCGTCTTTACCCTGATCCGCCTGGGGCACCATGGCGTCTGGGACTATACCTGGGACGCATTCCTGGATGCCCTGGATTTCGAATCCTCCCTGGACAAAGAGAAACCCTGAACCATGGCCAGCACCCAGGCGGCGTTGGAATTCGTTATCCGCGCCAACGATGACGATCTGCGCGCCAGCATCGCCCGCATGGAATCCGACTTCCGGCGCGGCGTCCAGGGCATGGCCAGCGCCGCCCAGTCCCAGGCGCAGAGGATCAATCAGGCCCTCTCCGGCATCCAGGGCTTCCGGGATCTCAAACGGCAGATCGGCGAGACCGAATCCCAGTGGCAGGCGGCTACCCGCGAGGTGGCCCGCCTTGCCCGGGAATTGAGGGAGACGGAAACCCCCACCCGGGCGATGGCCCGGGAGTTCGAACGAGCCAAGCGCAACGCCGGCGGGCTGAAGGATCAGCTGGAGGCCCAGCGGGAGGCGCTGCACCGCATGCGCGGCTCCCTCCGCGAGGCCGGGGTCGATACTGCCCGCCTGGGCGAAAGCCAGGAGCGCCTGCAGCGGGAGATGCGCGCTGCCACCCGGGAGGTGCAGGAACAGTCCCGGGTAGCTCGTGCCTTCGGAACTCTCGGCGTGCGTTCCATGCGCGACGTGGAAAACGAGGTCCAGCGGCTGGAGAACGCCTATCGGGAGTTGTCCCGCTCGGGCCGGGTTTCCGCCGCCGATCTGAACCGCGCCCACCAGCAGATGCAGCGCCGGGTGCGGGATCTGCGCGGAGAGATGAACGGCCTGGATCGCTCCCTTGGAGGCATGGCCGGATCGGTGCGCGGGCTGGTGGCTGCCTATGCCGGGTTCGAGTCGATCCGCGTCGCTTCCGGCTTCATCAAGGATTCCATTCTCACCTATGCCCGCTTCGATGACGTGATGCGGCAGGTGGGGGCCACCTCCGGGGCCACCAAACAGGAGCTGGCCGACCTCACCGAACTGGCCAAGCGGATGGGTTCGTCCACCCGGTTCTCTGCCAGTCAGGCCGCCGAGGGGCTGAAGGCCATGTCGTTGGCGGGGCTCTCTGCTTCCCAGCAGATGCAGGCCTTGCCCCGGGTGCTGGAGTTGGCCGCCGCTGGCTCCGTCGATCTGGAAACCGCCGCCGGCATCGCCACAGCCGCCATGGCCCAGTTCGGGTTGCAGGCCGAGGACCTCACCCAGGTCAACGACATTCTGGTGACCGCCTTCACCAACTCCGCCACCGACATCCAGGGGCTGGGGTTGGCGCTGCAATACGCCGGTCCCGTGGCCAAGGCCGCCGGTAACAGCTTTCAGGAGACGGCCACCGTCCTGGCGCTGCTGGCCAAGAATGGCTTTTCCGGGGAGAAGGCCGGCACTGCTTTGCGCGCTGCCTACGCCCGGCTCTTGAATCCGGTGGACAAGGCCCGGGAGGCGATCAACCGCCTGGGCCTGCAAACCCGGGACGCCGCCGGTCAGTTGCTGCCCATGACCCAGATCCTCCGCAACCTAAAAGCCTCCGGTGCGGACGCCGCCTCCATGATCGAGATATTCGGCGTGGAGGCCGCCCCGGCCCTGATGGCCGCCGTGGGGATGTCGTCGGCGGCCTTCGAGGAACTGGTGGCGAAGTTCGATCAGGTCGGCGGTGTCGCTGGCCGCGTCGCCACCGAGATGGAGGCAGGTATGGGCGGTTCCCTGCGCTCCCTGGAGTCCGCCTGGGAGGGAGTGAAAATCGCCGTCGGCGAAGCCATCGAACAGCACGGTTCCCTCAATCTGAAAGAACTCACCGCCGTCATCAACGAGAACAAGGACGCCATCGTCGAACTGGCCCTGGCCGGTGTGGATCTGGCCGCCATGCTGGCGAAGATCGCCATAGAGGTGGGGCAGTTCCTGCTGGAATGGAAGGATGTCATCGCCGTTTTGGGCACGGTGGCCCTGACCGTGAAGGCGGTCTCCACGGCCACCAAGGTGCTGATGGCGGTGCAGACCGCCCAATGGTTCATCGCCAGCAGTCAGGCGGCATCGGCCTTCGTGGCGGTGCTGGGGGCTCAGGGGCTGGCCGGGGCGCTGGCCCTGGCGCGCACCCGACTGTTAGCGCTGCTCTCCACCAACGTGGCCGGTTTCTTCACCACCGGGGCCACCGGCGTGCAAGGAATGTTGGCGGTGCTGGGCCGGGCGGGACTGGTGGGCGCGGCAGCGGCCGCCGTGGGCTCCCTGGGGTATCTGGCCTACCAGTGGTGGCAGACCAAGAAGGCCGAGGACGCCGCCGCCGAATCGGGCAAGCTCGCTGCCGAAACCCAGGACCGGCTGGCTGCCCGCCTCAAGGAGATCTCCGCCCAGCTCGGGATCAACATCCCGGACATGGCCACCTTCAACCGGCTGCAGAAGGAAGGGGGCATCATCGCCGACGAGGCCGCCGGCGGGTGGAGGCTCTCCGCCCGGGCCGCCGCCGAAGGAATGCGCGAGCAGCATCGGGAGGCGCAGGCCACCGCCCAGCAGATGCAGCAGCTCACCCAGCAGCGGGAAGCGGCACAGCGCAATCTGGCGGCCCTCGAAAAGCAACTGGCCGACGAACAGAAGCGCCTGGCCCGGGAGGCATTGGCGGAAAAAATCCGCACCGCCGAGCAGTCGGTGCAGGCCGCCGAGCGCGCCGTCCAGCAGAGCCTGGAGGCGGAGAAGCGACTGGCCGCCGAAATCCAGGCCATCGAGGAGAAGAAACGCTCGGCCCGCATGTCCACCGAGGACAAGATCCGGGCGCTGCTGGAACGGAACATGTCGGACCGGGAGAAGGAAGCATCCCGCGCGGCGGCGGCCTCCCAGAAGCTGGCCGAGGCCCAGCGCATCCTGGCCCAATCCAACCTCTCCGAGCAGGACATCAAGTGGGCCGAGTCCCTGGCCCGTGGGGCGCAGGACGCCTTCGCCAGCCTGGAGAATACCTCCACCGCCATCCGGGGCGTGCAGGATGCCGGCAACGTGTTGGACAGCCTCTACCAGCGCCAGGAGCAGGCAGCCCGGCAGGCGCTGGGGTCACAGCAGAAGGAAACCGCTTCGCTGACTCAGCAACTGGAGCTGGCGAAGCAGACCGTTGCGGCCCTCAAAGCCGAGATGGACGCCATCCCGGAGAAGGCCACCAAGGCGGTGGAACTCCAGGCACAGGTGGAACAGGCACAAGCATCACTTGCCGCCATCGAAGCGCAACTGGCCGGCATCCGCGACAAGACCGTCACCGTGACGGTGCGCACCGTGGAGGCCCATGCAGGCGGTGGCGTGGTGGGGCTCGCTCGGGGTGGTCGGCTCCCAGGTTATGGCGGCGGCGACCGCATCCCGGCGCTGCTGGAGGCCGGCGAGATCGTCATCCGCAAGGAGCGCTCTCGGGTGTTCCGGGATCTGCTGCTGGCCATCAACTCCGCCCCCATGGAGACGATACGCCGGATTCTGCCGGACGTGCCCCGGTTCCAGGAGGGCGGACTGGTGGGCGCGCTGCAGATTCCCGCAATCCCCTCCCTGGCCCTGGCCGGCGGCGGGATGGTCTCGCCGCCCATCGAGGGGATGGTCCGGCTGGACCTGACCATGAACGGGCGTCCTGCCGCCTCCATCACCAGCCCGCGCCAGCAGGTGCGGCAACTGGTGGACGCCTTGAAAGAACTGCAGAGGGGAACGTTCTGATGCGTTCACCACAATGATGACCATGGCCGCCTTGTGCGGCCTTTTTTACGTCTGGAGACCGCCATGAAGAAGCTGGGAGACCTGATTCTTCCGGACTCCCTCCAGTGGACCGACTGGTGGGAGTGGTCCCCCGTGGCCATGGAGACTGCCCGCACCCTGGGTGGCGCGCCGGTGGTCTGGTCCCAGCCCCTGGCCAAGGGCAGGCCCATCACCCTGGAGGCCGCCGACGAGGTGACCTGGCTGGACCGTGCCACGGTGGAGGCCCTGGATGCCATGGCCGCCCAGCCCGGGGCCGTCTTCACCCTGATCTGGGAGGGGGTCTCCCGGTCGGTGATGTTCCGCCATCAAGACGCCCCGGCGATTTCGTTCCAACCCATCTGGCCGCACCACGACCTGTTCACCGGCACCATCAAGCTCATGGAGATCTGACGCCATGCCCATCCAATCGTCTGAACTGCGCTTCTACAAGTCCGCCACCGTCAGCGACGCCTCGTCCAACGGCGGCCGCATGTCCGCCAACGAAATCCCTGACGGGGTGAAAAACAACGTCTGGCCCGACGTCCCCCAGGGGGAGCGGCTGGCAGGGTCCACCAAGTTCCGCAAGGTTTTCTTCAAGGTGGCCAACGACGACGACATCCGCCTGATCAACCCGCGCCTGTTCGTGGAGACCCCCACGCCCGGCGATGACCGGGTGCTGATCTTCCCCGGCACCCAGACCGATGCTCAGGGGGATCTGACCGGCTCAGAGCGGCAGTACGGTTCCGGATGGCTGGACGCCAACGTCTCCATCGGGGCCACCTCCATCGCCGTCAACGTCGAGTCCGCCGCCGATGCCATCTTTGCGGACGGCGATCTCATCCGCATCTCCGACAAGGACGGCGTGGACGACGCCACCGGCAACGTGGAGTTCGTGCGCCTGGCCGCCACCGGCGGGGTAACCTGGAATGGCGACAAGGCGACCCTCACTTTCGCCGCCGGCCAGTCCCTGCAGAGCGGCTATGCCGCCACCAACACCCGGGTGGGATCGGTTATCGAGGCGGCGAACGTGGAAGCGGCCTGGGACAACTGGTCCGGCTCCACCGTGGCCGGAACCTACGACGGCTCCGCGCCCACCACGCCCCCCAGCACCACCGTGCCGCTGATGGACTCCATCGGCAGCATCGAGCAGACCTGGACCATCACTTTCTCCGACGCCAACAACTTCACCTGCGTCGGCGACACCGTGGGTGACGTAGGCGGCGGTTCCATCGTCGGAGGCGACTTCTCTCCCAACAACCCGGATTTCGACCGGCCCTATTTCACGTTGCCATCCATCGGCTGGGGCGGAACCTGGGCCAACGGCGAGACCATCACCTTCCGCACCCATCCGGCGGCCATCCCGGTCTGGTGGAAGCGCATCGTTCCCGCCGGGGCCAACAGCCTGTCAGCGGACAAGGTGGTGGTGGCCATCACCGGCGAATCGGCCTGATTTCAGCCTCACTCAACGCGATAACTGCGTTGGCTGCGTCATCGGCTCCTCGCCGTGCAGATGCACTGTCTCGTCGCCTCTTCCTTGCCGCCTTGTTCTCACATTGATTGAGGCCGAAATGCCATGAGCGAGATCTCCACCAGCCTCACCATCAACTTCACAGCTCAAGAGCTGGACGAGCCATTCGAACTGGTCGCCGATGACGACGACCAGGGCGGCTCCGCGCCGGTGCAGGTGGCCTTCAGCCAACTGACCTCCACGGTCTGCGGCTGGGGGCGCATCTGCTATGGGATGACCCAGATCACCCCCCTGGCCGTGACGGAGCCGGGCCGCAAGCGCATCAAGCTCTACTGCTCCAGCCGGGTGGCGGCCACGGCGCGGTTGATCATCGACGGCGGCACCGCTCGCCTCATTGGCCGCCGTTCGGAACCGGTGGTGGAGGCGCTCACCTGGACCCGGGAGCACGCCAAGCGGCTGCGCTGGTTCCACGACAGCCCGGCGGTGGAGGTGATCGAACGCACCCCGTTCCGGGACGCCTCCGGAAACCGCGTCGATGCGCCCCGCTACGACCGCTCCCGGGGGGAGTTCCATTCGCCCAAGGAGGTGATCGGCGCGCTGGTGGTGCGCTACGACGCCGGTTTCTCCCTCTTTGATGTCACCTACGGCAATGGGCGGGAGACCGCTTCCGTATCCCAGTTCGCCGAGATGCAGAGCGCCTGGCAGTCGGGCAACGTGGAGACCGCCGAGATCCCGCCGGTACGGGTGATCGCCCTCTCCGAATGGCACGCCACTTTAGGATCATTCGAGCGCAAGTTCTGGCCGGTGGGCGCGCCCAGCATCACCTTCCGCACCCGAACCTCATCCGGCAGCGACAGCCAGAATGACGCCGACGAGGACGAAGAGGACTCCGCCGACGGCTTCTACCAGGAAGTGCCCGGCACCCGCCAGACGGTCCAGGAGCGCATCTACCACCCCGAGGATCCGGAGCAGTACCTGGACGTGGAGAAGACCCTCTACCTGGAGGCCCGCAACACCGTCTCCGGGCGGACGCTCAAGCTGAGGCTGCTCAACCATGCCAGCGGTTAACCTGGGCCCGCTGGATTCGGTGGTGGGTTTCCAGCTCAACCGCACCATGCGCGGCACCCTGGAGATCGAGGGGTGGCAGCACAAGACCTACCAGTGGTGCTACGCGCTCTTCGTCACGAGTAAGCCCATCGAATGGAACGGTCGCCGGGTGCGGGTAAAGGGGCTGGCCTCGGGCCACCGCACGGAACTGACCGCGCAGGTGGGTTCCATGGGCTTCGGTCTCTCCGGCCTGCCGCCGCCCCGGTATTTCTTCCCGGTGGAGGTAAAAAGCCAATACCCCAAGCCTGGCGGCGGCGACGTGCCCACCCCAGGCACCTACCACGACGCCCCGTGCCGCCAGTATTTCCCATGGACCGATGGCGAGGAAGCCATCGCCACCCTGATCGATTGAGGTTGCCATGCCCAGCGAAATGAACCGGTCCGGGCCGTTCTGCCTGGATCCGGAAGCCATCGGCGCGTTCGCGGTCAACACCCCGTTCCTGCTGGAGCACGAGGGCGCGGTGAAGATGCTCTTCATCGCCTCGCTCACCGGCGACGACCACGAACGCAACTACGATCTGTGGCTCATGCCGGGGAAGAATGCCCAGCCCCGAAAGGTGCTCTCCTTCCACGACTGCGTCCACAACCCCTGGGTGGTGCGGGAGGACGGCTTCTTCCGGCTCTACATCACCGTGATGGAGAACGCCCACGACCCGGCCCGCTACCGCTCCAGCATCCGCACCTTCACCTCCACGGATCTGGTGAACTGGCGGCACGAGGCGGAGGTGATCGCCGGCAACGCCACCTTCCCCGAGGTGGAGGGCGTGTCGGTGATCAAACGGGAGGATGGCCGGTACGTGGGCTATTTCACCGTGGCCGCCGCCGGGGACAAGGAGCACCCGCGCTTCTCCGAGAACTACACCGTCTTCTACGCCCTCTCCGACGACGGCATCCGCTTCGGCGAATGGCAGTGGCCGGAGGGGATGGAGCCGGTGGCAGGCGAATCGGATCGGGGGCTCTACAAGCCCAACATCTACCGGGTCGGGCCATCGGACTACGCCTGTTTCGTCTCGGTGGTGCCCTGGCTGCACCGCTTCCATCAGATGGTCTACCGCAGCCGGGATCTGCACCGCTGGGAGAAGCTGGGACCATGGCTGCCGCCCAACCCGGAGCCCGGCACCACCCATGCGCTGAAGGCGACCCTGTTCCGGGGCCATCTCACCTATGCCCTGCGGGATCAGCGGTTCCGCACTTGGATCCGCACCGTGCCCATCGACCTGACCGCCCTGTGCCCCGATTGGAAGCGGTACCACCAACCGTTCCGTCTGTAAGGAGACCGAAATGGCCCTCTACTTCAATGACAACATCCGCAACAACATGCTCAACACCCTGCGCAACTACATCAGCGGCTGGTGCTACGTCTACTCCGGGACCAAGCCGCCCAACTCGGACTACCCCGCGCCACCCACATATCTGGTGCGCTTCCAGATGCAGTTCTCCAACGCCTCCGGAGGCAAAATGTCCCTGAGCAACGCCCCGGTGGCCGGAGAGGTGGTCTCCACCGGCACGGCGACCTGGTTCCGGATCGACAACGGCAGCTACAAGCTGGACGGCAGCATCACCACCGAAGGGGGCGGCGGGGACGCCATCCTCGACAACGTCAACCTCACCGCCGGGGAGATGGTCACCCTGAAGAAGATGGACTTCTCCATTCCCAACCCGGCCTGATCCCCGCCGGATTCCTGCCCCGTGGCCATCCAACGGCAGGTGACGTGCGCCTGGAGCCTGGAGGTAGCCCGGGGTGCGTCCGCCGCATGGGACATCCAGGCCGCTGGTGCGTTGGCGGCAGATTGGGCAATGGGTCTGGAGAACCAAGCCATCGCGCCATGGTCGATTCAGGTTGCCGCTGAGCGGTCCGCCGACTGGTCCATCGAAGCCGCTGCCGGGATCATCTCGCCCTGGGCCAGCCACGTTTCCGCCGGGACGAACGCCTCCTGGTCCATCCATGCCGCTGCGTCCCTGACGGCCCGTCATGATCTGGTCGAGTTTGCCCGGGCGGGCATCACCGATGCGTGGGCGCTGGAAACCAGCCGCATTCTCCCGGCGGACTGGTCCCTGTCGGTTGCTGGCAGTCTGGCCGCTCCCTGGGCGGTCGAGACATCCCAGCGGCATTCGAGCGGCTGGGGCATCCGGGCCGAACGACAGGTCGGAGACGGATGGAGCATCGCCGTTGGCAGGGCTTTGCGGGTTTCCCATGACCTGGGCCAGTTCGCCGAAGCCAGGCTGAACACCCCCTGGTCTTTGGCAGTGGCCGGTGGCATCCATGCCCCCTGGGCGTTCGCCGTTTCCAATGTCCGGGCCGATTCCTGGTCCATCTGGATCGGCTCCAGCCTTACCACGCCGGCAGCCATGGAGGTTTCCGGAAGCCTCGCAGCCTTCTGGCCGATCCAGGTCACCGCTCGCCTGGGCGGGGAACCCTCGCTGCTGGTCTCCCGCCAGCTCTCCGGCACCTTCGACTACCTGCCGGCGGCTCTCACCTTCGATCAGCCGCTGCCGCTGACCTTCGACTCCGCCCTTGCCGTCTCCCAGGTGATGAGCGGGGATGGCATTCTGCCATTGGACTTCTCCGGTCGGTTCATCGCCACCGTCTGGACCGCCACCTTCGATCAGCCACTGCCGCTGACGCTGGATGCCCGAATCCAGGCCGATGCCCGCCGCCTCACCGCTGACAATCCATTCCCCATCGGCTTCGACGCTGCCATTGCCGCCGATGCCCGGGAGATGCGGGGCGAAGGCGTGCTCCCCATCGCCGTGGATGCCTCCATTGCGGCGGACGCCAGATCCTTGTGGATCACCGGCGAACTCCCCATTCAGGTGGATGCGATTCTCGCGCCGGATGCCCGCGATCTTCTGGCCGAGGGAGAACTGCTCATCGGCCTGGAAGCCGACATGCGCCGTGTTGCATGGCAGTTGGCGGCGGACTTGGGCCTGCCCATCGGCGTCGATTCGGTTCTGGCCAACGGCACCAAGTCGTTCCGTGTCCAGGAGATCGCGCTGCCCCTGGTCCTGGATGCCCGGGCCCAGGCCGACGCCCGCTCCATGACGGGGAACGCCATCGTCACCATCGAGGCGGCTGGCCATATCTCCTTCGCGCCGCGCTCCCGGCAGGTGGCGGCGGGTTATGACATCCTCTTTCCCGCCCAACGGGATCTGGATGCCGGCTACGCCTTCGGGGACTTCGGCGAACGCTGGCTTTCGGCGCAGTGGGGCCTGCTGGTCCAGCGCCGTTTCGATGCGGTTTGGGATCTGGGGCAGTTTGTCCAGCCCCGGGGCCTGGAGGCCCCCTGGAAGATCGGTCTGTCCGCCGATCTCTCCGCCCGCTACGGGGCGCCCCTGACCAAAACCCTCACCACGCCCTTCCACGGCAGCGTCTCCCGCACCCTGGAGGGCCGCTTCGCTGTCATGGGGCCGGTCCATGGCGATCTGTCCGCCTGCTGGTCTGGAACCGAACCTACCACCAGCGCCCTGAACGCCGCCTTCGACCTCATGCCCATGAACCCGGTGGCGGACGGCCTCACCGCGTGGTGGGACCTGCTGGCCGACCAGCCGCCAATCCATGCCGGCAGCGGTGTTCGGGCCATTCATTTCGGGTTGCCCATATGAGCGTGCTCTCCGCGACCCTCGCCTTGGCCGAGGGGGACTACGCCTGGACCGGAACCATGGAGCTGGCCGACCCGGCCTCGTTCCAGCGCATCCGCATTGATGATCCCGTCACCCTGGAGTTGGGCGGGGAGTCGTTCGCCATGATGGTGGACAACAAGACCCTCTCCCGGGACGGAGTGAGCCGTCCGCGCCTGACCGTCTCCCTCATCAGCCCCACGGCCCGCTTCGCCACGCCCCGGGCCACGCCCATGGAACGAACCTGGGATACCGCCATCCGCGCCCGGGAGGCCGCCGAAGAGGTGGTGGGCGAAGCCATCCAGTGGGATCTGGTGGACTGGATCATCCCCGCCGGACGGCTCGCGGTCTATGATGCCGCACCGTTGGACGTGGTGCGCACCATCGCCGAGGCCGCAGGGGGTGTGGTGGAGACCACACCCGGTGGCGTGCTACGAGTCAGGCATCGTTTCCCGGTTGCGGTTCCCAAATGGGGCCGAGTCACTCCAAATCACATCCTTACCGACGCCGCCGACAATCTCTCCTGCCGGGAGTCCCACCGCGCCCGCCATCGGGTGAACCGGGTGACGGTGCGGGGGTGGCTGCCCAGCGGCGGGCATCTGTCGGCGGAGGTGGACCGGCGTGAGGACGGCCTCAACCGGGGCCGCACCAGTTTCCATTCCGGTGGCACCGCCCATCTGCTGGTGAACCACGGCTCGGAGACTGCCATCCAGGGCATCACCGCCTCTGCTGGCGCGCTTCTGACCAATGCCGATCAGTCCTTCACCGGTACCGAAGACGTCACCTTCGACGGAACCAACACCGCCACGCTCTCTCAGCCGGCCCGGGCCATCCAGTCGGTGATCTGGCTGGGCAACGACCTGGGCGCGCTCATCCTGGCCCCGGACGGCATGACGCTCCTGGCCAGCCGTTCTGGCGTCGCCATCGCCCGGGTCACCTTCAGCGTGCGCACCCGATCCTGGCGGCTCTCGGCCCCCAGCCGGGTGGCGGGGCTGGACTCCTTCCCGGTGCAGGTGCGCATCACAGGCACGTCCGGCGATTTGGTGGGCGACGGTGAGATCGTCTGTCAGCGGGGCGATGGGGAGTTCCCTGGCGAGGACATCTCCGACCCGCTCTTGGCCACCACCGAGGCGAAGCTCTCCCGGGGCCGGGCCGAGATCGACGCCGGGGAGGACCTTCAGGAGGTTTCGCTCACCTGCGTTCACCGGCCCGGGGTGAGCCCAGGACAGATCGTCGAGATCCACGACGCCCTGATGGGGCGCTCCTGGCGGGGCAAACTCACCGGCGTTGCCCACGAGGCCATCGGCCCCCGCATTACCACATCCCTGGAGGTTCAACGTGTCCCAGCCCGTTCATGACCTGCAACGCCTCATCGCCAGCCAGCAGCCCGTCTCCGGACGGGTGGTGGCCATTACCGGAGGCACGGTCCGTGTGGCCACCGCGCAGGGGGTGGTTGAGGTGTCTGGAGCCGGACTGTCCGTCGGGGATCAGGTGGTCGTGAAGAACGGCAAGGTGGACAAGATCCGGCAAAACGGCGCTGCAAACATTTTGTTCGTTTGACCCATTTCCACCCAAAGGCGTGCGCAGGCATGCCTCGCTCATCAGGAGAAAATACGATGGAAACCGAGGAAATCCTCAAGCTTCTTGGCTTCGTGGTCTCACTGGCCGGCGGGCTGTGGGGCGTCATGCGCTATCTGCTGGGCCGCATCGAGGCGCTGGATCAGTCTGTTGGGCAGAAGGTGGTGCGCATCCATGAGCGGATCGAAACCGTCCAGAAGGAATTCGTCCGCAAGGATGAACTCCTCCCGCACCTGGAGCGGATCGAGAAGGCGCAGGACCGGACCAATCAGCGCATCGACGAGTTGTTCCGTCAGGTCATGAAGTACCAGACCGAGAACCCCAGCTGCAAAAAAGCGCTTCCCTGAATCACCCCAACCCCCAATCACGGAGACATCCCATGTTGACTCTGCTCGGAAGCCTGTTGGGCTTCATCTCCAGCGCATTCCCCGAGATCCTGCGCATGTTCCGCGAACGCCAGGACCGCAACCACGAGTTGGCCATTCTGGATCGCCAGATGGATCAGCTCCGGCTCGGGCATCAGCAGCGTCTGGAGGAAATTCAGATCCAGGCGGATATCGAGGAAAGCAAGGCCCTGTACCAGACCGTTCAGCCCACGGGAGTGCGGTGGATCGATGGTCTGCGGGGTTCCGTGCGTCCCGTCATCACCTATGCCTTCTTCATGCTGTTCGTCGCCGTGAAGGGTGCGGCGCTGTGGTCCTTGGCCCAGCATGCGGACCTGTCGGTCGTGGAAGCGCTGCCGAAGATCTGGGATGAGGAGACGTCGGCCCTGTTCGCGGCGGTCATGTCCTTCTGGTTTGGACAGCGGGCGCTGACCAAGTTCCGGAAGGGGTGACGACATGCGCCACATCACCGAAGAGGGGCTGAACCTGATCAAGCGGTTCGAGGGGTTCAGCCCGACCGTCTACATCTGTCCCGCCGGCTGGCCCACCATCGGCTATGGGCATGTCGTTCGCCAGGGAGAAACGTTCGAGGAACCCATCTCCCGTCTTGATGCGGAGGTACTGCTCAAACAGGACGTGGCCTGGGCCGAACAGGCGGTCTTGCGCTTGGTCGACACCCCTCTGTCGGATGGCCAGTTCGACGCCCTGGTCTCCTTCACCTTCAACCTGGGTTCCGGGGCCTTGCAGCGCTCCACGCTCCGCCGCAAGGTCAACCGGGAAGAGCACGAGGATGTCCCCCGCGAATTCCTGCGCTGGGTCTGGGCCGGGGGGCGGAAATTGAAGGGGCTGATCCGCCGCCGTGAGGCGGAAGGCCTGCTGTACCAGTCCGCCTGATCATCTTTTCCGATTCCCCATCCACTTCTGCGATTTGATGCCACCCTTCCGAAGGTGAAGGGGCAGAATCATGGTGCCGATGGCCTGGGCCAGATTGTCCGAGACCGGTTGCCCGTCCGCCTGATGCTGCACGAGCCAATCCACGATCTCGGTTTTGGTTGCCGTGGGCTCACGGCCATCGACCCAAAAATGCGCCACGGCCTTGTTGATCAGCTCCAGGTGTTCCGTGGGAGCGCTCCGCAGGGCTGGCTTGCCACTCTTCCAGCGGCTTGCGGGAGATTCCTGCGCTCCAACCAGGGAAGGATCGGGCCACAGGCAGTGCAGGAGAGGTTCGGGAATCGCGACCTCGATGTACTGGCCGCCTCTGAAGGTCAACGTTCCCGTCCGCCAATCCACATTCCCCTCCAGCCAATGCTGGGCTGGGATGGAAGTCGGGTTGGCGGCGTGCATCTCCCAGGCTTCATCCGGATTGATGACCCGCCACTGCTGGCGAATGCGCTGGTCTGAAAATCTTCCCTTCGCCAACAGATCTCCCTGTCCCAACGCCTCCCGCAATTCCTGCCACGCCCGCTCTTCGGCTTTCACGCGCAGTTGCTCCGGGGACATTCCCCCAGGTGAAGCCTCGGGAGAACCCTCAGCCTGATCCTTGAACCGCCGCACCTGCTCGGCTGAAGGACCGTTGTAGGCGTCGAAGGCGATCCAGAACACCGCCTGTTTCAGTGAAACCAGCCGTGGCGGGTCAATGTCTCGTCGTGCGGGCATCCCTCATGTTCCTCCTCATGTCCTCATATCCCATCAATTCATTCCGCACCGCCGCCTGACAGCTTCAACGCGGGAACGGATAATCCATCACTTTTTCAATCAATTGACTCTGCCTTGAAGGCAGTCTCCCGGCATCGAAACCTTTTCCTTGCAGGGTTCCGATATTTTTCCCTTCCTCGACTTCCGGGATCCTGAAGACAGGATCAACGAATGTTTGGAGCCGTGCCATGATCAACACCATCCACCCCGACCAGATGCCACCCGACCAGCGCCTGGATGAGGTCGCCGCGATCCTCGCCGCCGGCGTCATTCGCTTACAACTCAAGAAGTCCGGAGAATCCGGGAAACCAGAGAGTTATTCCCTGGATAACGGCAACCAAACGAGCCCTCATGACACCGTCCACAATAACAGAATGGAGGAGTGAAATCATGACGGTGCTTGCAGAAATCGCTGGGCTGCCGAAAAAATCCACCCAGGAACTCAACCAACTCTGGCGCAGCCTGTTCGAAGCCGACCCGCCCCAAGCCGGGAAGCACTACCTGGTCCGGCGTCTGGCGTGGCGCATCCAGGAGCTGGCCCATGGCGGGCTGTCCCAGACGGCGGAAACCATCCTCGATGGCCTGGCCAGGGGGGAGGCGGTTCAAAAGCCGATCAGCACCCTGCGCGCCGACACGGCCCTGCCTGCCCCAGGGGCGCGGTTGATCCGTGAATGGAAGGGCGTCGAGCATGTGGTGACAATCCTGGAGGTGGGCTTCGAATACCAGGGCCGGAAATACCGCAGCCTGTCCGGCGTGGCCAAGGCCATCACCGGCACCCACTGGTCGGGGCCGCTGTTCTTCGGCCTGCGGAAGGGTGGCAAGCCATGAGCCGCAAAACCGCCATCGACACCACGGCCAAGGTTCCCTGCGCCGTCTACACCCGCAAATCCACCGACGAGGGGCTGGACCAGGAGTTCAACTCCCTGGAGGCGCAACGGGAAGCCTGTCTGGCGTACATCACCAGCCAGAAGGCGGAAGGGTGGATTCCGGTTTCCGACCACTACGACGATCCGGCCTATTCCGGCGGCAACACCAACCGCCCGGCGTTGAAACGCCTCATGGCTGACATCGAGTCCGGCAAGGTGAAATGCGTGGTAGTCTACAAGATCGACCGGCTTTCCCGCTCCCTGGCCGATTTCACCCGGCTGATGGAGACCTTCGAGCGCCACGGCATCACCTTCACCAGCGTCACCCAGTCGTTCAACACCGCCACCTCCATGGGGCGGCTGACGCTGAACATTCTTTTGAGTTTTGCCCAGTTCGAAAGAGAGACCACGGCAGACCGCATCCGCGACAAGTATGCCGCATCCCGCCAGAAGGGCCTCTGGATGGGCGGCCACCCCCCGTTGGGATACGACATCCGCAGCAGGGAACTGGTGATCAATCGGGATGAATCCGAACAGGTGCGCTACATCTTCCGCCGCTTCGCCGAGTGCGGATCGCCGACCCAGGTGGTGCGGGATCTGCGCGCCGCCGGCATCCAGAACAAAAGCTGGACCACGGCTTCCGGGGTGCATCGTCCGGGCAAGCCGATCCACAAGGCGGCGCTGTACCGCATCCTCAAGAACCGGGTCTACCTGGGGGAGGCGACCTACAAGGGGGAGTCGTTCCCCGGCAGACACAAGCCCATCATCACCCAGGAGCTTTGGGATCGGGTCCACGGCCTCATCGATGAGCACCGGCGGGACCGGACGACATTGCCCAGGGGGCAGACGCCGTTTCCCCTCAAGGGGCTGGTGCGCTGCGGCCACTGCGACATGGCCATGAAACCGACCCACTCCCGCAAGAAGGGGCAGATCCAGTACCGCTATTACATCTGCATCAACGCCGCCCGGGCCGGTCACGACCAATGCCGGCTGCCCAGCGTGCCGGCGGCGGAGTTGGAGCGGCTGGTTCTGGACCATGTCCGCCGGCTCATTCAGACGCCGGAAGTGGTCGCCAAAGCCCTTCAGCAGGTCAAGCGGAACGGCGCGAAGCGCCCGGATCGCACGGTCATCAAGCAACTGACCAGCCTGGATCCGGTGTGGGAGGAGCTTTTCCCCTTGGAGCAGAATCGGCTGCTCAAACTGCTGGTGGAATCCATGGTGGTCACCACCACCGGCATCGACCTGCGCCTGCGGGTGGACGGCCTGGGTGCGCTGGTGGATGAACTGGTCAACGAGGAAGAGAGGAACGTGGCATGAGAACGCGATTGTCCGACGACGGAACTATCCTCCACATTCACATCCCCATGGCGCTCCGGCGGCGCGGCGGCAAGAAGGTCATCGTCACCTCGGGAGCCGCCAGGACGGGCGACGAACCGGACCGGTTCCATGACGACCCGGTGGTGCGCGCCCTGGCCAAGGCCCGCCGCTGGCAGAGTATGCTGGAGAACGGCGCAGCGGCCACCATCAAGGACCTGGCCCGCCAGGAGGGGGTGGACAAATCCTTCATGGCCCGCACCCTGCGCCTGAATTCTCTGGCTCCAGAGATTGTCGAGTCCATTCTTGATGGGTCTTATCCCGACACCATCAGCCTGGAGTCGCTTAGGAGCCCATTTTCGTTGGTTTGGAAAGATCAAAAGGAGTATTTCTTCTAGGTTTTGAGATTCCAAGCCCGATAGAGCAAAGGCACCACCACCAATCCAAACAACGCTGAGCTGACCGAGCCAAAAATCAGGGCGATGGCCAAGCCGCCGAAAACCGGATCCGGCACCATGATGGCGGTCCCCAGAACGATGGCCAGGGTGGTCAACAAAATGGGCCGCAGACGAACGGCTCCTGCTTCCAGGGCAGAAGCGTCCGGCTCAAACCCCTTTTTGCGATACTCCCGGGCGAAATCGATGATCAACAGGGAGTTGCGCACCACCACGCCGGCCAGGGCGATCACCCCCACCATGGAGGCGGCGGAAAAGGATTGCCCCAGCAACCAATGGCCGGGAAAAACGCCGATGAAGGCCAGTGGCACCACCGTCATGGCCAGAATGGGGAGCCGAAACCGGCGGTAATAGCCCACCAACAGAAAAAAGACCGCCGCCAACGCCATGCCGAGAGCAAGTCCCATGTCCCGGAAAGCATCCAGCGTCAGGCGCAGTTCACCCTCCCACAACAAACGGTAGCCTTCGAGAATCTCGGGGCGGACGGGGTTGAAGCGCAGATTGCCCGTTTCAAGGATTTCACCCTGTTCCAACTTCATGCCATCCAGACGACGGTCCAGATCCAGCACCGCGTAGACCGGGGCCGAGGCGGCCAGCTCCCCCCCCACCAGAACCACGCGCTCTCCGTTCTTGTGATGGATGGGGCGTGGCACGCTTGTCATGGACACGTCCACCAGTTCGGATAGGGGAATGCGCCGACCCTCCGGCCCATCGATAAAGGCCCGCTCCAGCATATCGGGGTCAACACGATGCCGCCGGGGAATATGCAAACGGATCGGCACCGGCTCGCGTTCTTCGCCCGGGTGCAGATGGGCCAGGGTTCCTCCCGCCAACATCATAGTCAGGGCATCACCCACCTGAGCGGCAGTCAAACCGGCCATGGCGATCCGGTTACGGCGCAGGGAAAAGCGGTACTCCTTGACATCGAACGGCATGCTGGCCCACACCTCGGCCATGTCCCATGTGTTCCGGAATGCCTCCACCACCCGTTTTCCCAGCCGTTCCAACCGGTCGATATCCGGGCCGTACAGTTCCGCCAGCACCGTCGCCCGCACGGGGGGGCCGGGGGGATCCTCCACCAGTTGAATGATGCCTCCGGGGTAACGGGCCGCAATGCGGGCCACCGGCTCCCGCAGCGCCTGAACGATTTCGATGGAGGTGCGGTCCCGGCTCCCCTTGTCGGTCAGGTTGACCCGGACCTCAGCAAATTGTGGCCCGATATTGCCGCCGCTTCCCTTGAGCTGGCCATTGAAGTCAATCACCGCAGGAAAACCAACATGGGTCTGGAGGTTGCGCACCTCTGGATGAACCCGCAGTAGTGCTTCCACCTCCCGGGCCGCCCGGTCGGTGATTTCCAGTGGCGTAGTTTCCGGAAGATGGATATGCACCAGGAAGGTGTTTTTGTCATCTTTGGGCAGAAAGGCCAGAGGAATTCCCAGAGGGGAGACTTCCCCGGCAATCCCCTGGGGCCGCACGAACTGCCAGGCCGGTTGCAACAGGGCCAGCACCAACAGGCCGAAGATGCCCAGGTAGACCAGCCAGCGTGTCACCCCATGGTTCAACAGATGCAGCATGAAGCCACGATAGCCCCGCTCCAACCAGCCGTGGCTTTCCCCGGCCTCCCCACCATCGGTCTTCATGAACCCCCGGGCAAGCCATGGCATCATGCTGTAGGCGATGATCAGGGAGGCGATCATCGCCACCGGCACGTTGAAGGTGATGGGCATGAAATACTGCCCCAGCATGCCACTGACCAGGGTCAGGGAAAGAAAGACCAGCACCACGGTGAAGGTGGCCAGCGTGGTGGGGTTGCCGATCTCGTGGGTGGCGGTGACCGCCGCCGCGATGCGCTGCTCGTTGGTGGCTTTCAGAGGTAGGCCATGGAAGTGCCTGTGGGTGTTTTCCGCTACCACGATGGCGTCATCCACCAGCATGCCCAGGGCCAGGATCAGGGCGTAGAGGGTGATGCGGTTGAGCGTCGGCCCCGCCAGCAGGTCCATTCCCATCACCACGGCGAAAACCAGCGGAATGGTGATGGCCACCATGGCCGCTGCTCGGAATCCCAAAAACAGCCAGAGCACCAGGGTCACCGCGCCGATGGCGATGAAGAGATGTTCCACCAGGATGGTCACAGTCCGGTCCGCTTTGTGGCCATCGTCCCGGGTGATCTCCTGATGCACCCCGGGGGGCAGGAACCCTTTTTCCATAGTGGCCAGCCGCTGGCGCAACGCGGCGGTCAGGTCCACCGCATTGACTCCGGGGCGTTTGGCGATGGCCACCGTGACGGCCGCCATGCCCGCACCATCCATCTCAATCGAACGGCTGTCCGCAGCGCCGTAAAGGAAACGGGTCAAGCTGTCAGGCTCTTCAGTGGGACCATCCACTACATCAGCGATATCTTCCACCCGAACCAGACCGCCATCGAACCGGCCCACAACGATCCGCGCCACATCTTGGACTGAGGCCAGGCGGGACGACAGCCGCAGTGAATGGTTTTCCCCAACATGGACTCGATGATCAATGGGTCGATAGTGATCCGCAGCCCCCAGGGCCGCCACCAGTCCATTCAGCGTCATGCCGGATGCCTGCAGGCGCTCCGGCGTGGTTTCAATCCGCACCTCACGACTGCGCCCGCCGACGATCCGGCCACGCCCGACGCCGGGGGTTGACCGCAACCGTTCCAAGACTCGCTGGGCCATGCGGCGCAAGGCATGGTCGTCATGGGATGCCGAGGCCAGCGTTACGGTGAAGACCGGAACATCGTCCACGTCGATACGCCGGATGCGCGGCTCTCCCGCTCCGGGGGGCAAAGAGTAGCCCAGCACTCGGTCATAGAGGCGGACCAGAGACCTCTCAGGATCCTGTCCCACGCGGAATTCCACCATCACCTGGGCCGCGCCATCGAGGGCGACCCCGTGGATATTCTTCACCCCATCGATAGCCGCCAGTTCGGCTTCCAGAGGGGAGAGCAGCAGGTGTTCAACCTCGGTGGGGGAATGGCCGGGGAATGCGATGGCCACCTCGGCGGCGGGGACGATGATCTGGGGGTTTTCCTCCCGTGGCGTGAAGGTCAGGCCGATCACGCCAAACAGCAGTATCGCCACAGCCATCAGAGGGGTCAGACGTGAAGCGACAAAGGCCCGCGCCAAACGGCCCGGCCAGTTGAGACGCTCCGGCATCATGGCATCGCCATCCGATCACCGTCACGGAGCAGCCTGGGAGGATCGACGACCAACTCTTCATCCCCATTCAACCCGGAATGGATCTCGACCTGTCCGTCGGCCAGATTTCTCCCTGTTCGTACGGCACGGAAACGCAAGGTCCCGTCCGCCGTTTGTTGGAAACAGCCCGTCACCCCCGCTCGCAGGGTGAGCGTTGCCTTGGGAACGACCATACCGTCATCATGCCCAACCGTCAGATGAAGCGTGCCGAACGTGCCGGAGGGGATGGTCAACGCCTCGGGCAGTATCGCCCGGACCAACCCCGTTCCTGAATTGGGATCAACCACCTCCACGACATGGCTCACTATGGCGCGGATCCATTCCGTCCCGCCGTCCAGCCGGATCATGACCGACCCAGCCGGAGCCAAATGCCCGAGAAATCGGCGTGGCAGCCGTGTTTCGAATTCCTGTTGCCCGACACGTTCCAGGTGGAGAAGAGGCGCTCCCACCGTGGCCAAGGCTCCCGGATCAACCGAACGGCCTGTGATGCGTGCCTTGAATGGTGAAACCATACGGATATAGACCCGTTCGGCCTTGAGCGACCTAAGCACCGCTGTGGCGCGTTCTACCTCCACCCGGGCCAGATCAAGGCGCAATCGGCTTTTCTCCAGCCGCTCCCGGGAGCCGGTCTGCTTTTCAAGCAAGGCCTGATACTTGGCCACATCCCGCCGGGCATCCTCCATATCCAGACGGGCCGCCGCCAATGCCGCTTCCGCTTCGGCAATGCTCCTTTCGATCTGGGTGTCATCCAGGGCAACCAGCAATGCGCCTTTCTCCACCACATCCCCGATCTCCACCGCGACCTGTTCCACAAAACCGGTGATGCGCGAGGCTACGGCAATGGACTCTCTGGCCATGACATGACCGGGGGATTCATAAACAAGAGGAATGGCCCGCCTCTCCACGGTGGCAAGCGCCAACCCACGCCAAATCCGGTCAGGCCCCACCTCTGGTCCGGTTGCCCAAACAGGCGCAGTCACCGCGAACAGGATGATCGAGACCAAGCCCCATGTTCGACTGGAAGTCATGGTTTGGCACACCCCCCCATGCCATGCAGCAGGATGGTGGTGACATGCCCGGCAATGACGGAAGGATCGTCGTGTTCCACACGACCGCCCGGGAGAAATTTGCGGATGGGGCCGGTCTCCAGGTGATAGAGCACCAGCCCCGCCATGGATATGGCCAGCAGGTGGGCATCGCAGCCGGGGGAAACCGAAGCGGCCAATTCGGCCAGACCGTTGAACTGGTCCTTGAACACTTTCTCAGCCAAAACTTTCAATCGCGCTTCGTCGCCATCCATCAGCTCCCGTTGCAGCAGCAGGCGGAAATTGCGGTCCCGGCTCATCAGCTCGGTAAAGCGGAAAATCAATCGGCGCAACCGATCCTGAGGCGTTCCCGGTTCCGACAGGGCCTGCGCCATGCCTTCCGCCTTGTCGGCGAAGGCAAGGGCCATGGCCCCCAGATGCAGGGCTTCCTTGTTGGGAAAGTGGTGGTAGATGGTCGCCGCACGGATCCCCACGGCCTGGGCGATCTCCCGCATGGAAACGCCTGCATAGCCTTTTTCCGCGAACAGCGGAATAGCGTGCTCGAGGATGGAGAGCGCGGTTTCCGAGAACTCCTTGGGATTGTTCAATATGGTCACAGCAACCTCTCTATCTAACGTTCGTTAGAGATTCTGCCCAATCGTTTTCTTCTTGTCAAACAGTCGGTGGAAATAGCACAAAGACACCAATCCTCTAACTTGAGGGTCAACCTTTCAGCGCGGGTTCGTCTCTGCCCCCATTCCATCGAATGGAGGTCAAAACAGCCGAAAAATCGGCAGCGTCAGAATATGCTGTTTTTGCATAGGAAACTGCCCATTTTGAAATCCGTGGTCGGATGGGCAAAAGTCCACGGGCAGAGAGAGAAAGAGAGGATATGGGGCCGGAATCGGGCCTACTGGGCGTTGCCCCGACCACGGCGGGAAACCGGACCCTGGGAGGCACTCCCCGTAACCGTTGGATTTGTTGGGGAATTTTGAACCAAAAAGGCCGCCCGGTTGGGCGGCCTTTGAAGGGAGAATTCCCTTTAAAATCAATTTGGTGGAGCCGAAGGGAGTCGAACCCTCGACCTCTAGAGTGCGATTCTAGCGCTCTCCCAACTGAGCTACGGCCCCATTTCCCGTTCAGTGAATCCCCTTATACTGTCTGAAGGGAGTGGTTTTGGCAAGAGGAAAAAATCAGAACCCCGATTTTGATTAAATAATGTAGGACTGCGCCTGATTCTTCAGGAACGCGGCGTACTTGCGGTCCTCAATGAGAATGTGGCGCACGATCCAATCCTTGAAGAAGCTGTTGAAGCCTTCATCCATGCGGAACTCATGCGCTGCAAGGCGCTCTTTTTCCGCATGCACCTGACGAATGAGGCTCTCGTGGCGCGCCTGATGCTCCCGGCGATGCTGGAAGCCCACCTGACGCAACATCGCCTCTTCATTGGCAAAGTGCTCAATGCTTAAGCTGATCAGCGCATCGAGCCGCTCTTCGCGTTGGGCGGCGGTGGCGTCGCCGTTCAGGGAAGCTTCAGAGAACTTCTCCCCCAGTTCGAACAGTTTGATGTGCTGCGCATCCATCTCCGGCACGTCCAGGGCGTATTCATTGCGCCAGTTGAACACGCTGTCGTTCTCATCGTCCATCTTCGAGAGCAGCTGCATGCGGCGTTCAAACGCCTCAAACAGTTTCCAGCGCACGATGGGCGCATCACGCAGCAGTCCGCCGGGAATCAGGTAGCACTCGGTCTCCTCGGCGGCAATAAAGGTGAAGATGGAGCTGGTGTCGAAAATCGCGCTCTCTTCGCCAAAGAAGTCGCCCGGCTTGAGGGTCTCGGCGTGGATCTCGCCCAACTTGCAGGTGATGGAGCCGGACTTGATCAGATAGAGCATGCGGCCATCGGCATGGCGGAAGTCGTGGCCGCGGGCGTAGTTCTCCGAGCCCATGGCTTGGGTGATGCGGTTCTGCGTGGCCTGTCCAATGCTCTCGCTGAACAGCCGGGTCTTCTCCAGGAAGTTGCGGTAGATGCGCAACCGATCCAGATCCTCGCGCAGATGGTTGATCTCCACAAAGCGGCTGAACAGTTCGGTGGGGATCTTCAGCGCCTGCACAAAGCTGGTGGCGCGATAGGTGCGGGTGGAGCCTTGATCATGCAGACAGGGCTGCTCGCCGATGAGGGTGCCGGCGTAGACCTGGGAGCGCAGGTTGGCCTCGGCGTCGATCACCTCCACGTTGCCGGTGAGCACCAGATAGAGATCCGTGGGCTTGGCCCCGGCTTTGAGGATGATGCTCTCCGGGTTGAGCAGCGCGGTGTCGTTATTGAGCAGCATGCGCAGCTGGTGTAGCGGCGCGGTGGGCAGGTGCGAGCGCAGGAAGTGGAACGCCACCCGCAGGATATAGTCCTGGCAGGCGGGAATCAGCACCTCGGTGGCGCCAAAGGGGGCGCCGGAGCCGATCTCCTTCTCATGGTCGGTCAGATCCCGCGCCATGTGTGAGATGATGATTTTGCCCGACTCATCGTCGGTGAAATCTTCGGCCTGACCATGAATCATGCCGCCGCCGCAGTCGATCTTCTTGACGTCGGTGCGGGTCAGGTAGGTCCGGCTCACCTCATCGTACATCTGCTGGCTGACGCCGGGCTTCTCCGGGTCGTCGGTGACCATATCCTTGAGTACGCTCAACGCCACGATGTCGGCAAAGTGAGCGTAGGAGCGGTAGCCATCCTCCCACAAAGTGCGGAACTGGAAGATGCTGGTCTCCACCGGGTGGGGCGAAAACTGCGGCTTGACCTCCAGCCCTTCGATATTGTTCCAGGCGTCATAGGCCAGATCGTGCACCTCGAAGTAGTGGGCGAAGTTCTGCTCGTCGATGGAGAGCAGCGCCGCCAGCTTCTTGGACACCGAGACGCGCACCAGCGGCGTGGCGTAGTACTTCAAACGCCGGTCGGCGCGAATCAGGCTGGCCAAGCCAGCAAAGTGGTCATCATGGGAGTGGGTGTGGAAGATCCCCTCGATCTCATTGATGCCGATGCCCAGGGAGATCAGGCTGTTTTCGATGCTGGGGCCGGCGTCGATCAGATAGATCTTGCCCTGGAACATCAGAATGCTGGACATGCTGGGGCGGTTGACGTCCCAGCCGTCGCCATTGCCCGAATGCACCACCGAGAAGTATTCGCGGCGAATCTGATGGTAGCCCAGGGGGTAGGGGGACTCATAGCGCTCCAGCGGGGCCAGATTGAGGTCGACGGTGACCGAGTGCCCTTTAAAACGAATCTCGAAGACGTTGACCTGCAGACGGCGAATGGTGACGCCGTTCTTGATCTCCACCTCCTGCCCTTCAATGAAGAGCGTGTCGAGAAACTCATCGCTGTGGCGAATTTTGCCAAACGCAAAGCTGAGTTTCATGCGGATCATCGCCCGCGCCTGCTCGGGAGAGGCGCCCGCTTCAATCAACTCCTGCTCGTTGTGCAGGCCGTAGTTGCCGCGATAGATATAGCGCATCTGCGCGGTGACCTGATCGCGGTGACCGATCAGGCGCGGCTTCTCGCCGGTGTTGCGCGGATGGTTGGGGATGATCATGCCCTGGCGGTAGAGCATCTGCAGTACGGGGAACTCGGCCATATTGGAGAATTGACCGTTTTGCAGCAGCACGTCCGACAGCAGGATGGTGTTGGGACCGGTTTCAAAAGGGACGCCATTATCCTCGGCGGGCACCACCAAGCCGCGTTTCATCAAGTGCTTGATGCTGTCAGCCGGACAGCCGCACAGCATGTACAGGTTGGCTTCCGGCGCTTCAACCCAGCAAATGCCGCGGGCGACGTCCACTTTCGTAATCGGTTTCATGCGTTCCTCGATAAATTGACGCGCAACGCGCAATGTCGGACGAATTTTGCCCTGCGCTCTGGCGCTGCCCCAACCAAATTGGGGCGGTGCGGCTGAATCATGCCTATTTACAAATACTCCCGATTATTCGCACCTAATGGGGCAGTTGCAATCCTGTTCTGTGTTTGTTGCGAAAGTGTGAAGTCTAAGTTTATGGAATATTGCAGGTTATATTTTTTTGAGAAGACGGGGTTTTTGCAGGGGCGGATCAGGTGGAAGGCGGGCACGCTTGCTTTTGCAGGATTTGAGCGCGGTTTTATCTTCTCTTCCCCCTTTCTTTTTGAGAAATTCTTTCAACTTGCCATGGCGACCGGTGTACACTGTTGGCGCCTCAATTGAATCAATTTGTTATCCAATTCCCCGAACTTCTGACGAGGATGTGGCGCGCGCGATATGTCCATTCGCAAGCAATTGACTCTTTTTGTGTTTTGTCTGCTTCTGCTGGTCGGGCTGGGTCTGAGTTTGGTGGCCGGCGAGCTGTCGCTGATGGCCTGGGCTCTGCTGGCGGCGCTGTTGGGCGCATTGGCGCAGTGGGTGTTCCTGGGCGGCATTATGCGTCAAATCTCCTTGGTGAACGGCCAATTGGCCAAGCTTGCCTCGGGGGATTTGAGTCAGCGCGCCAACGCCAACCGCGCCAAGGCGGAGATGCGCGGCGTGGTGGGCGCCATGAACGCCCTGACCGGCGCGCTGGCGCGCACCCTCAATGGCGTGATTTTGCAGTCGGATAGCGTTGCGGCTTCGGTGCGTCAGCTTACTTTGGTGAAAAAGGCGCTGGTGAGCGACGCCCAGAATGCGCGCAATTTGACCGAAAAGGTGGTGACCAACAACGACACCCTGGGTCGAGAGATCGATGACATCAAGGATTCGGTGAGTCAGGCCAGCGCCAACATCGACGTGATTTCGCAATCCGCCGACACCCTCTCGGAAGCCATTGGCGGCATTGCTGATGAGGCCAGCGCCGCTTCGGGGGTGGTCAATGACATGGCGCAAGCGGCCGACGGCATGCGCAATAACGTGGGGCGCGTCAATGCGCGCTTGACCCAGGTAAGTGATTCAGCCAAAGAGACCGCCGACGCCATCGGTCAGTTGACCGGCGCCTTGGGCGGCATCCGTCAGCAGTGTCAGCGCGCTAGTGAGAAAGCCGCTCAAGCCGACGCCCGCGCAGGGGAGGCGATGGCGGTGATGCAGCGTCTGGCGACCTCGGCCAGTAAAATTGGCGATGTGGTGGAGTTGATCAACAATATCGCCGACCAGACCAACATGCTGGCCTTCAACGCCGCCATTGAGGCGGCGGGCGCCGGTGAGTCGGGCAAGGGGTTTGCAGTGGTGGCCGCCGAGGTCAAGGCGTTGGCTGGCCAGGTGGCCAGCGCCACCGACGTGATTGTGGAGCATATTGAAGAGATTCGCGGTCAAGCGAGCGACGCGTCCCATGCGGCGCAGGAGATCTCCCATGTCATCGACGCGGTGAGCGACGCCAACCACGAGATCGTTCTGGCGGTGGATGAGCAGACCGAGATTGTGGGCGGCATCTCGCAGAGCATGAATGGCGTCTCCGAGGCGGTGACGGCGGTGACTCAGCGCGCCGCAGAGATGGCGCACGCCGCCGAAGAGGTGGCGCGAGGGGCCGCTGATGCGGCCAACGGCGCCAATAATATCGCCCGCGCCGCCGAAGCGGCCACGGCGGAGGCGGAGGAGTCAGCCAAACAGGCTGCGGACGCCAAATCCTTCGCTCTGTCCATTCTCAGCTCTTCCGAACGCACCCGCAAAGCGTCTCAGAATGTGCGTATTGAGGCCGATCAGGCGTTTGAACTGGTCAATCGCATGCATGGGGTGGCGGCGGGGGAGTTGGGCATTCTCACCGATATCGTGCACGCCACCAGCGACGCGCTGAGCGTGGTGCGCACCGGCTTGTATGTGGGCGAACCGCCATTCGACGCCCTGGCGGTGAAAGAGGCGCACCTGGCTTGGCTCAACCGTTTGCAGCGGGCGCTCAATGGATGCGAAACGCTGCGTCCCGAGGATGTGAGCGCGGCGCGGGATTGCGCCTTTGGCCAGTGGTATTACGGTGAAGGGCAGCAGTTTGCCAAGTTGGGCAAGTTCGCTGAACTCGGCACGGTGCATGAGAAGGTGCACGAAACCGCGCGGGAGGTCTCCGCCTTGATCGTTTCCGGGGAGTTGGCTCAGGCGCAGGAGCGTTTCGCCCAATTCAATGATCTGCGCGCGCGTCTGTTCGTGCTGCTGGATGAGGTCTATCTTGAGAGCATGTTGGGGCCCGACGCCACCCCGGTGGTGCTGTGGGACGCCGCCAGTATGACGGTGGGCCATGAGGCGATCGATAAAGATCACAAGCGTATGGTGGATATGATCAACAACCTCAACTCCGCCATGTTGTCGGGAGGCGGACGATCGGTGCTGGCGGAGGTGTTGGAGCAGTTGAGCGGTTATGTGACCGAGCACTTCGCCCGTGAGGAGGCGGTGCTGCGTCAGATCAACTACCCCGATGCCGACAAGCATGCCCGCAGCCACGCCAAACTCAATGCCGAGCTGCACAATATAATGGTCAAATACGAGGGCAAAGGCAGTAGCGTCATGCGTGAGGTGATGGCCTTCCTGCGCGACTGGCTGGTGCACCATATCCAAAAAGAGGATCGCGCCTTCGCGCCCTATATCGAACAGGCCAAGAAACGATAATTGACCCGCTGCGCCTCATCTTATGATCTCTGCTGACCGCCCCGCCGCCATCATTATTCGCCGTCCCGACGACATGCATCTGCATCTGCGCGATGGCGCCATGTTGCTCGCCGTGGCGGGCCAGAGCGCATGGGCCGGGCGCGCCGTGGTCATGCCCAATCTGAGCCCGCCGGTCACCACGGTGGCGCAGGCGTTGGCCTATCGTCAGCGCATCCTGACGGCGCTTCCTCCCGGCGCCGAATTCGATCCGCGCATGGCGGTCTATCTGACTGAGCGCACGCCTGTTGATGAGATCGACCGCATCGCCGATGCGCCTCAGATCGCCTGCGTCAAATACTACCCGGCGGGAGCCACCACCAACGCTGAACTCGGGGTGGGCGATTGGCGCCGGGTGATCCCGCTGTTGGAGCGCATGGCCCAGCGTGGGGTGATTCTCTCGGTGCATGGCGAGGTCTCTGATGCCGATGTGGACCCGTTTGACCGGGAGACGCTGTTTGTCGAGCGCATTTTGTCTCCCATGATGGCGCAACTGCCAACATTGAAAATCGTCCTGGAGCACATCTCCAGCGCAGCGGCGGCGACGTTTGTGCGTCAGGCGCCCTCGACCCTGGCGGCCAGCGTGACGCCGCATCACCTGTCCTTCAATCGTTCGCTGTGGGCGGGCGGACGGCTCAACCCCCACGGCTACTGTCACCCGGTGATCAAACGCGAGTCGGACCGTTTGGCGCTGGTCGCCGCGGTGACCGGAGAGGACGCCCCACGTTTTTTTCTGGGCACGGACAGCGCGCCGCATCCACGCAGCGCCAAGGCCTGCGACCGCGCGGCGGCGGGGGTGTTCAGCGCGCCTGCGGCGCTGCCGCTGACGGCGCAAGTGTTCGCCGAGGCGGGCGCGTTGGACAAATTAAGCGCGTTCGTAGGCGAGAATGGCGCGCGTTTCTATGGCTGGTCGGCGCTGTCCAGTCGCGTCACGTTGGCGCGTGAAGCGCACCGCATTGCGGATTCTGTTCCCGTGGGCGATGATCCGGCGCAGGCTGTCACTCCGCTGTGCGCCGGACAGACGCTCAACTGGCGCGTGCTCTGATTTCCTTTAAACTGTTGCTGCGACTCTCCTATGGTTCCCGTCAATATCATCACCGGTTATCTGGGGGTGGGCAAAACCACCGTGATCCGCAACCTGTTGGCGCAGGCCAAGCCGGGGCAGCCGTGGGCGGTGCTGGTCAATGAGTTTGGCGATGTAGCCATTGATCAAGGCGCCATGGGGCAGGGGAGCAGTGGGGGCGTCGCCATTCGTGAAGTGGCGGGGGGCTGCATCTGCTGTACGCTGGGCGGCGAGATGGACGCCGCCATCGGCCAGATTCTGGACCAGGTCAAACCCGCCCGTCTGTTGGTGGAACCCACCGGGTTGGGGCATCCGGGCGGTGTGATCGAGGCGCTGACCCAGCCCAAGTATTTCACGCGGCTACGCATGGGCAATGTGCTGTGTCTGGTGGATCCCCGGCGTCTTGCCGATCCGCAATTGGCCGGGCAGAAGACCTTTCGCGACCAAGCCTCCATCGCCGATATCCTGCTGGCGGCCAAGGCGGATCGCTGTGAGGAGGCGGATCTGGCGGCGTTTCACGCCTTCGCCGACGGACTGTTCCCGCCCAAATTGACCCGCGCCGAAGTCTATGAAGGACGACTGGATGCGGGGTTTCTGGATCTGAAAGGGCGCTCCCGCCGCGACGTCACCGCCCTGCGCGCCATGGCGGCGGAGTCGGGGCATGCTCATGTCCATGACGCGCCGCATGCGCGTCTGCAAGCCGCCGATCCCACCCCGGACGCGCCTACGCGGCTGCTCAGTCAGGGGTTGGGGCACGCTGGGTGCGGCTGGATCTTCCATGCCGACAACATGTTCTCCGAAAGACCGCTCGTTGACCTGCTGCGCGGCGTCGAGCGGGTGCTGGGGACGCGCCCGGCGCGTCTGAAGGGGATCTTTCGCGTCGGGCCCACGCGGCGGGTGCTGATCAATCGCGTGGGCGATGAGTTCGACGTGGATGATTCGGTGGCCTACTGGCGCGATAGTCGGGTGGAGGTGATTGCGCCGGAGTTGGGCGCGCGGCCCGATTGGGACGCGTTGGAAAAAGAGATGTGCGCGATTCGGTGGGGCTAGCGTTGACGCCGCGCGCTGCGGACGCTATGATGCGCCCTCCTGTACTGAATTTAGTCGCCGCCGCGCCGCTTTAGCGCGTGGCGCGCGGTCGCCCGTTTATGGGCGGCGTTGATGGTCAGGCCTTGCGCGACGAATGCCCGCCAACCCCGTCAGGCCCGGAAGGGAGCAGCGGTAACGGGACTGTTCGTGCGCCGCAATTCGTTTGACCGGAGCCGCCCTCCCTTTCCCACACTTCGCACAGCCGGGGGGATTCAGGCGCCATGTCCTCTTATGTGGTTCTGGCGCGCAAATGGCGCCCCCGCCACTTCGCCGATCTGATCGGACAAGAGCACGCGGTGCGCGCGCTCAAAAACGCGCTGACCCAAGGCAGACTCCCGCAAGCGTTTCTGTTTACCGGCATCCGTGGGGTGGGCAAGACCACTCTGGCGCGGCTGGTGGCCATGTGTCTCAACTGTGAGACCGGCGTGACCGCCGACCCGTGTGGCCAGTGTGACGCCTGCCGCGGCATCGCAGCAGGCAACCACCCGGATGTGCTGGAGGTGGACGCCGCCTCGCGCACCGGCGTCGATGACATGCGCGAACTGCTCGACGGGGTGGGGTATCAACCCAGCGGCCGCTTCCGCATCTACACCCTGGACGAAACCCACATGCTCTCCAAGGGCGCCTTCAACGCCCTGCTCAAAACCCTGGAAGAGCCGCCGTCCCACGTCAAATTCATCTTCGCCACCACCGAAGTGCGCAAGATTCTGCCCACCATCATCAGCCGCTGCCAGCGCTATGATCTCAAGCGCGTGCCGCTGGAGACCCTGAGCGGCTATCTGGGCGAGATTCTGCAAAAAGAGTCGGTCGAAGGGGACGAGGCGGGCGTCGAAGCGGTGGCCCGCGCCGCTGACGGTTCGGTGCGCGATGCGCTGTCGCTGCTGGATCAGGCCATTGTGCACGGCGCGGGCGCGGTGCGCTTCGATACGGTTAAACAGATTCTCGGCCTGACCGACCAACACGCCATGGATCAACTCTGCGCCGAGCTGCTGGGCGGCGCCGGGGCGGGGCTGCTGCAGCGGCTGCGCAGTTTCCATGAGCTGGGGGTGGAGCCGCTGCGCATTGTGGATGATCTGTTGGAGCGTCTGCACGGCGGCGCCCGCGCCCGGGTGGTGGGGATTGAGGCGGTATTCGGCGCTCAGGCTCATGCCGATTTTGTGGCGCGACTGGAGAGCGTGTCGCTGGAGCATCTGCAGATGCTCTATCAGACGCTGTTGCGCGGCCGCGCCGATCTCAATTTGGCGGTGGACCCGCAACAGGCGCTGGAGATGCTGCTGCTGCGCGCCGCGCATTTGCGCCCCACGCCGCCATTGGCGAAAATCATCGAAGCGATGGAGGCGCGCGCGCCGCAACCGGAGGCGCCGTCGCAACCTGCGGCGCCGTCCGCGCCGCAGCAGTCGGCTGCGCGGGAGTCGGAGAGCGCCGCGCCC
>NZ_LVJN01000011.1 GCF_002109495.1 Magnetofaba australis IT-1 | reverse complement strand
GCCCCAAGCTCCTACTCCCCCGTCGTCGTCGCCCATGCCGCCTGCTGAAGCGCATGCGCTGCGCCAGGTGGCGTCAGAGTCGGCTCCTGCGCCGTCGTCGTCGGAAACTGAGCCGCAAGCCGAACCCGCGCCGCCCGACGACTTCAGCAGTTGGGAGGCGTTGGTGCGCACCACGCGCCATCACAACAAAGCGCTGGGGGAAAAGCTCAAAGCTCAGGTGGCGTGTCTGCGCTTTGCCGGCGGCGCGGGGGAGGGTGATCCGCTGCAGTTGGAGCTGGCGCTCACCAGCAATGTGGGCGGCTCGCCCAGCGCCTTGCGTGAGAAGCTGGCGCACTTTCTCCTTTCCTGCGGCGTGGAGGGCGCAACGGTCAAAGTGATGGGGCCGGATGAGGCGCCGCAACAGAGCGGCGGCGCGCCGGAGTCCCTGGCCCAGCAGGAGCGGCGCGAACGTCAGGAGCATCTGGACGTGTTGCGCGATCAAGCGGAGCAGGATCCGCTGATCACGCAGTTGCGCCAACGCTTCGCCGCGCGCATCGCGCGGGTGGAGCCCATCGAATAATTCCGTGCGCGGCGCTGTTTATCCCGCGCAAGACTGATCAACCAAAGAGAGAATCGACGTGAAGAATATCGGCAATATGCTTAAGCAAGCGCAGATGATGCAGGCGAAAATGGCCAAGGTCCAAGAGGAGCTGGCGGTGACCACCGTGGAGGGGCAGGCGGGCGCCGGTCTGGTGACCGTGGTGATGAATGGCAAGAATCTGCTGGAGAAGGTGACCATCGATCCCAAACTGGCCGATCCCGAGGATATGGAAATGCTGGAGGATCTGGTCACCGCCGCGGTCAACGACGCCCAGGCGCGCATGCAACAGATCTCCCAGGACAAGCTCTCGGCGGTGACCGGCGGCTTGAACATCCCCGGCATGAAGATGCCGTTCTGATCCCATGAGCGGCGGCTTGCCTTCGGTGGAGGCGGCGGTGGCGCTGCTCACCCGTCTGCCCGGCGTTGGGCGCAAAAGCGCCCAACGCATGGTGGCGCATCTGCTGCGCGAGGGGCCACAGGGCATCGCCCAGTTGAGCGCGGCGCTCACCACCATGCAGGAGCGCGTGCGCGCCTGCTCGCGCTGTTTTAATCTGGCCGAAGCGGAACTCTGTTGGATCTGTGCGGATCCCAAACGACAGAGCGCGCAGCTGTGCGTGGTGGAGGAGGCCAGCGATCTGATGGCCATGGAGCGCGCAGGCTCCTTCCGCGGCGTCTACCATGTGTTGGGCGGCGCGCTCAGCCCTATCGACGGCGTCGGCCCGGAGGATCTCAATCTGGGCGCGCTGCTTGAGCGCATGCGCAGCGAATCCATCGAAGAGGTGATCATCGCCACCAACCCCACCGTCAGCGGCGAAGCCACGGCGCACTACCTCACCGCCATGTTGCACGGCTTGCAGGGGGTGGATGTGACCGTGTCGCGTCTGGCCTACGGCATGCCCATGGGCGGCGAGTTGGAGTATCTGGACGAATCCACCCTGTATCAGGCGTTGGCGGGACGACGTCCTCTATGATGAATCCGTGACGAAATAGCGACGCGATTTTTCGGGCGTTTCGTCGACGAATTCCTGCTGCACAAGGCGAGCGAATTGGGCTATAGTTTTAACTTCAAACCGGTAGTGCTATAAAATATTTTATATCCCGACGCTCTGTGCTTTTAACGGAGAATCAGGAAGTTGGCGTTAAGTTCCAGCCCCGTTGACCACTGAAGGGAAAAAAATCAGGTGCGCTCGGCCGTGCAATGGGCTAACGTTCGGCGCATAAAGTGAAAGAACTACCGAGAAGTATTCCCGTATTCACGCTGGCGCATTCGCGCCATGGCGCGCGCAAGGGCGTACGCAGTTTTCCAAGCATGGAGTGTTCTTGGCATGGCAACCTTGAAAGCGGAAGATCAGCAGGCCTTTCCTTACCCTGGCATCCCCGGCACCGGCGACGGTTCCGACGCCATTTCGTATGTGGAAACTCGCGCCACCGACGGCGCGGCGGCCTATCCCATCACCTCCTCCACCATCATGGGTCAGCACTATCAGGTCGCTGTCGCCAATGGTTTCAAGAACGTCTGGGGCACCACCCTGGCGTGGATGGAGTTGGAGTCCGAGCACTCTTCGGCTTCGGCCTGCGAAGGCTTTGCGCTGGCGGGCGGCCGGGTGGCCAACTTCACCTCCGGTCAGGGCTTGATCCTGATGAAAGAGGTGCTCTACACCATCGCTGGCAAGCGTCTGCCCCACGTGCTGAACATCGCCGCGCGCGCGCTGACCCACCAGGGTCTGAACGTGCACGCCGGTCATGACGACGTCATGGGCGTGGCCGATGTGCCCTGGGGCATCCTGTTCGCCCACAGTGTGCAGGCCAGCGCCGACCTGTGCTTGATTGCGCACCGCGCCGCCGAGGACAGCCATACGCCGTTCATGAACGTGCAGGATGGCTTCCTGATCAGCCACACCATCGAGAACCTGAACTTCCCCGAGGACGACCTGGTTCGCGAATATCTGGGCGACCCCCGTGATAAGATTCGCAACTTGTTCGACCCCGAAGCGCCGCTGCAAACCGGCGTGGTGCAGAACCAGGACGCCTACATGCAGGGCAAAATCGCCCAGCGTTACGTGTATCAGGATCTGCCCGAGAAGATCGAAAACGCCATGGCGGAGTTCTACCGCCTGACCGGTCGCAAATACGATCTGATCGAAGAAGTGATGATGGATGACGCCGAGTACGCCATCATCGCCATGGGCACCACCGCCGAGACCTGCATGTCCGCCATTGGCAAGATCCGCGAAGCGGGCATCAAAGTGGGCGTGATCAACGTCACCTGCTTCCGTCCGTTCCCGTCCAAGCAGATCGTGCGCGCCCTCAAGAACGTCAAGGCGATCTCGGTGATCGAGCGCTGCGACTGCCCCACCATGGTGGACAACCCGCTGACCACCGACATCGAGGCCTCTCTGGCCAAAGCGATGATGGGCCTCGAGGGCTTCGAAACCATCGAAAAGATGCCTTTCGTGCACAGCGGCTCCGCCGGCCTGGGCTCCCGCGACGTCACCCCCGGCCACATCATGGCCGTGGCCACCAACATGACCAAGGGCAACGCCGGTAAGCGTTACTTCTCCCTGGGCATCGACCACGACACCGCCCTGGCCCCCGAAGAGGAGCCGGATGTGCGTCCCGAGGGCTCCTTCTCGGTGCGCGCCCACTCCGTTGGCGGCTTCGGCTCGGTGACCACCAACAAGGTCATCGCCACCATGCTGGGCGACATCTTCGGCTTCAAAGTGCAAGCCGCGCCCAAGTATGGTTCGGAGAAAAAAGGTCTGCCCACCAACACCTATCTGACGGTGACCCCCACCGGCAAGATCCTCACCCACTGCGAACTGCAGCAGGTGGACTTCGTGCCGTTGATGGACCCGACCACCTGGTTCATGGGCAACCCGCTGGTGGGTCTGCAGGATGGCGGCATCGTCTTCCAGCACACCGACGAGCCCGATCCGCAGGCGCTGTGGGACTCGCTGCCGCCTTACGCCAAGTACTACATGCAGGCCAACAAGGTGAAGTTCTTCGGCGTGGACACCATCGACATCGCCCGCGAATCGTGCAAATCCGACGACTCGCTGATCCAGCGCTTCCAAGGCGTGGTGCTGCTGGGCGTGTTCCTGCGCATCACTCCGTTCCAGAAGAACGCCAACATGTCTTCCGAGGACCTGTTCGTGGAAGTGCGCAAGCCGCTGGATAAATACTTCGGCAAGCGCGGTCAGCAGGTGGTGGACGACAACCTCGACGCGGTGAAGCGCGGCTATGACCGGGTCATGGAAGTGACCCAGGAGATCATGGACGCCACCCCTGCCGAAGTGCTGGCTCAGGGCAAGGAGGAGTGGGACGCCAAAGGTAAGGACGTCAACGCGTTCTTCATCTAAGGGTCCTTTCCCCCAACGAGACGAGCAACAGGCCCTGCGCCTGATGGAGAGATAACTGATGAGCGAGCAAGTTAAGATCTATTCGGAAAAGACGCCGCAATGGTACGACATTGATCGCGCCAAAGAGGTGATGAACGCCTATAACACCGGCGCTGGCTCCGGTCAGCCCGCCGACAAGTTTGTCGCCCACTCCGCCGTGCCCGCCGGCACCGGCTCCTACCGCGACTTCTCCTACATCGCCCCGGATCTGCCGGAGCTGATCGCCGAGAACTGCGTGGCCTGCATGGAGTGCGTGCAGAACTGTCCCGACTCGGCCATCTGGGGCCGCGTCTCCAAGCCGGAAGACCTCGAAGCCTATCTGGCCAATGTGCCCGAAGCGGGCGAGCGCGATCTGCTCAAAGCCCAATTCGTCCAGACCACCAAGTTCTGGAAGACCTACGAGAAGAAAAAAGAGAAGGACGCCAACGCTCCCGGCGGCGCCCTGTTCGGCATCTTCATCGACCCCACCAAGTGTAAAGGGTGCGGCGAGTGCGTGGTGGCCTGCGGCGATCACGACGCCCTGAAGATGATCAAGAAGACCAAGGACAATCTGCCCAACTACTTCTCCATCTGGGACTTCTACAAGAATGGCCCGGAGACCCCCAATGAGTACGTCAACCCGAAACTCAAGGTTGACATCATGCTCAAGGACGACGCCAACCAGTACGTGGGCGGCGCCGGTTCCTGCATGGGTTGCGGCGAAGCTTCGGTGATTCGTCAGCTGCTGGCCATGACCCACGAGAAGGTGGGCCACAAGTATGGCATCACCGCCGCCACCGGCTGCAACACCGTGTATGGCTCCACCTATCCCTACAACCCGTTCCGCGTGCCCTGGATGAACTCGCTGTTCGAGAACGCGCCGACCGTGGCCATGGGCGTGCGCGCCCACTGGGATCAGATCGGCAAGAAGGACCACGTGCTGTGGGCCTTCGGCGGCGACGGCGCCATGCTGGACATCGGCTTCCAGGCCCTGTCGCGCATGCTCACCTCGGGCATGAACATCAAGGCTCTGGTGCTCGACACCCAGGTCTACTCCAACACCGGCGGTCAGACCTCCACCGGCACCTTCATCGGCCAGAACGCCAAGATGTCGGTGCATGGTAAAGCGGTGAAGGGTAAGTGGGAGCGGCGTAAGGAGATCGCCAACATCGCCATGATGCACCCCAACGTCTATGTGGCCCAGACCATCGGCCCCATGACCAGCCACTTCTATAAGTGCATCGAGCGCGCCATCGAGTTCGATGGTCCGGCGCTGATCAACGTCTACACCACCTGTCAGCCGGAACACCAAGTGGCCGACGACCTCTCCTACACCCAGGCGATCCTGGCCATGGAGAGCCGCGCCTTCCCGATCTTCACCTACGATCCGGAAGCGGGCGACACCATCGCCGAGCGCATGTCCCTGCAGGGCAACCCCTCGGTGAAGCGCGACTGGCACCACAAGAAGACCAAAGAGGGCGAGGAGATCGTGGACTTCCTCACCTTCGCCCGCACCGAAGGTCGCTTCATGAAGCACTTCGATAAGAACGGCGACCCCTCCGACGTGCTGCTGGAGTCCATGCACGACCGCCTGCTCAACTGGCGTCTGCTGCAGGATCTGGCGGGCGTCACCAATGAGGATTGGGAAGCCGAGAAGGCCGCCAAGAAGGCGAAAAAATAAACGAAAATCCTCGGGTTTTCGGGAACTCGCAGGGTTTGGAAAGAGTCTGCGAGAGTAGATTGAAAACGCCACGCCGTGAAAACGGCGTGGCGTTTTTTTCTCCGATAACGCGCGCGCTGGCCTTGTGTCGGCGGAAGGTAAGACCGCTGATCGCTGCGTGCTGAGAAGAGCTCTGTCAGGAGGAGCATCATGTCGCAATCATTGGTGAATATGATTCAAGAGACGCTGGAAACCCCGCGTGAATTGACCGCTAAGCAGGCGGTGGCGCTGTGTACTGAGATGGAAGTGGACGACCCGTTGGAAGGACTCCGCGCCGAGCGCATGGCGGAGTTGGAGGAGTGGCAGGCGGAACTGTTGATTTCGCCTCTGTTCACTCCGCATCTGGAGGAGCGCGCCCAGTGTGAGGCGGTGTTGCCGCCGGAAGGGGCCTCAGATGAGTTGCTGGCGAAAATCCCCGGCCTGCTGATGGAGACGGGCGTGCGCACCCCCATCCACTATGGTCAGGAGCATATTCGCGTGGCGCCCACAGAGTCGGCGTTGGAGCGCTATGTGCGCCTGCTGAATATCAACCACAGCGTGCCCGCCACGGTAGCGGAGCGGATTGGCGCCCTGATGCCGGAATCGGCGCGGCTGCAGGGGATGGCCTTGGCGCGGTGTCGCGTGTGGGTGACGCCGACGGCCGCGCAGCTATTGGAGACGCTGACCAGCGCCATGGTGGCCCATGGCTCGTTGCGGGTGGAGAAGCTGGCTTTTCTGGCGGATTTTGTGCGCAGCAATCGCCCCAAAAGCGCCGATGAGCTCGTCGATCAGCTGAAGAATCTGGTCGAATCTTATAAAACAGACGCCGAACATCCGGTCTTCAGTCAAGATTTAGAGTCGGGGCAAACCGTTAATATTCGGTCGAAATATTGTGGGGATGAGGTCAAGGCGCAGCGCTTGGCCATGGCCCATGAGGTGATGAGCGACCTTAACAGCAATGGGTAATATATAAATTTGACATATCGGGTATAAGTCAGGTATATAATGCTGCATTCCGGGTGATTGCACAGCATCAATGTCGTCAACAAACCAGAGTCGCCAGTTGCGCGACTGACCCGTTAAGACGACGGTTTACGCGGCCAAAAGGGTGAATTATCACCTTGCGAAATAGAGGGTATCGTGTCATCCTCCTGGCCTGCGTTAGAAAGTGCTAATGTTTACGCCGCCCACGGCGCCCGGAGTTGACTGCGCGTTTCGTCAGGTCGGGCTCACCCCCACGAGCCGACCGGCGAAACGGGCGCAAAACGACAGCCCGTTATGGGATAGCGATCAGCGAAAACAGCGGAGAGAGCATTATGTCGGATCAGAACCAACCGGATATCATCTATACCAAAGTCGATGAGGCCCCTGAACTGGCCAGCGGCTCGTTCCTGCCTATTATCCAAGCGTTCGCCAAACAAGCTGGCATTGCCGTTGGCACCAAGGATATCTCTCTGGCCGGGCGCATCATCGCCACCTTCCCGGAGAATCTGACCGACGCGCAGAAGCAAAATGACGATCTGGCGCTGCTGGGTGAATTGGTGAAGACCCCTGAAGCCAACGTGATCAAGCTGCCCAACGTCAGCGCCTCGATCCCGCAGTTGGTGGCGGCTGTCAAAGAGCTGCAGGCTCAAGGCTATGATCTGCCTGACTACCCCGAAGCTCCGGCCAACGCCAAGGAAGAAGAGATCAAAGCCCGCTACGACGCCATCAAAGGCTCGGCGGTGAACCCGGTGCTGCGCGAGGGTAACTCCGATCGTCGTCCGCCGCCGGCGGTGAAGGCCTATGCGGCCAAGAACCCCCACAGCATGGGCGAGTGGAAATCCACCTCCCAGTGCGATGTGGCCACCATGTCCGCCGATGACTTCCACCACAATGAGAAGTCCATCACCATCCCCGCCGCCACCTCCGCGCGTATCGAGTTTGTCGACGCTGCAGGCAACGTCACGGCCCTGAAGTCTGGCCTGAAGCTCTTGGCTGGTGAAGTGGTGGATGGCACCTTCATGAGCGTGAAGGCGCTGCGCAAGTTCCTGGCCGAGCAGATCGAAGCGGTCAAGGGCATGGACGCGCTGTTCTCGCTGCACATGAAAGCCACCATGATGAAGGTCTCCGACCCCATCATCTTCGGCCATGCGGTGAGCGTGTTCTTTGCTGACGTCTACGACAAGCACGCCGACACTCTGAAAGAGTTGGGCGTGGACCCCAACAACGGCCTTGGCGACCTGAAGAACAAGATCGCCGGTCTGCCCGCCGACAAAAAAGCTGAGATCGAAGCCGATCTGGTTGCGTGTCTGGAGAAGCAGCCGGATCTGTACATGGTCAACTCCGATAAGGGCATCACCAACCTGGATGTGCCTTCCGACGTGATCATCGACGCCTCCATGCCGGCGGTGATCCGCGCCGGCGGCATCGGTTGGGGCCCCGACGGCAAGGCGCGCGACGCCTACTGCGTGATTCCCGACTCCTCCTATGCCGGCGTCTACAAGGCCACCGTGGATTTCTGTAAGAAGAACGGCGCGTTCGATCCCCGCACCATGGGCAGCGTGCCCAACGTGGGTCTGATGGCGCAGAAGGCCGAAGAGTACGGCTCCCACGACAAGACCTTCACCGCTCCGAGTGAAGGGACCATGCGCGTGGTGGACGAGAACAGCGGCGCGACCCTGATCGAGCATGCGGTGGAAACCGGCGACATCTGGCGCGCCTGTCAGGTGAAGGACGCCCCCATTCAGGACTGGGTGAAACTGGCTGTGAACCGCGCCCGTCTCTCCGGCGACCCGGCTGTGTTCTGGCTCTCCAAGGATCGCGCCCACCACGCCGAGCTGATCAAAAAGGTGGAAACCTACCTGAAGGATCACGACACCAACGGTCTGGACATCCGCATCATGGGTCCGGTGGAGGCCACCGAGTTCTCCCTGGCGCGCATGAAAGAGGGTAAGAACACCATCTCCGTGACCGGCAACGTGCTGCGTGACTACAACACCGACCTGTTCCCGATCTTGGAGCTGGGCACCAGCGCCAAGATGCTCTCCATCGTGCCGTTGATGAATGGCGGCGGTCTGTTCGAGACCGGCGCGGGCGGTTCGGCGCCCAAGCACGTGCAGCAGTTCAACGAAGAGGGTCACCTGCGTTGGGACTCCCTGGGCGAATTCGCCGCCCTGGCCGCCTCTCTGGAGCACTTGGCCATCACCCGCGACAACCCCAAGGCCAAAGTCCTGGGCGCGGCTCTGGATGTGGCCACCGGCCAACTGCTGGACAACAACAAATCGCCGCAGCGTAAAGTGGGCCAGATCGACAACCGTGGCAGCCACTACTACATCGCCCGCTACTGGGCGCGCGCTCTGGCCGAGCAGAACGACGATGCGGAGATGAAAGCCTACTTCGCGCCCATCGCCGATCAGCTGGAAGCTAACGAAGAGAAGATTATGGCGGAGATTGACGCCACCCAGGGCAAGCCCCAGGATGTGGGCGGTTACTACCATCCCGACCCTGCCAAAGTCGCTGTGGCCATGCGCCCCAGCGCCACCTTCAACGCGATTCTGTAATCTCGCGTCCGCAACGCGCGCCGAGGCCGAATTGCCCGGCCTCGGCGCGCGCCATTCTTTCTGCTCGCATTCTTTGCTAGATTACCTGTATTGCGCATTACGCGCGGCATCCGCCCTTGCGGTCGATTTTCGCCGCATCCGCCCGATGAGGTGATGGATGAACGTCAGTTCCACCGAAGACCGGATCGTCATCTACTACGAAGAAGCCCCTTATGAAGTGCCCGCTGGGCGCACCATCATTGCGGCGCTGGAGGAGGCGGGCATTCGCTTCGTGCGCGGCGTGGGGTGCCGAGGCGGCGTCTGCGGCGCCTGCGCGGCGTTCTATCGCATCCCCGGCGATAAGGAGCTCAAAGCCGTACTGATGTGTCAGCAGGAGGTGGTCCCCGATATGCGGGTGATGCCGCTGACCACCTTCCCGCAAAATGTGGTGGATTATGACCTCACGCTGGACGCCGATGAGACGCCCGCGTTTAAAGTGGTCAATCTCTACCCGGAAGTGAACCACTGCATCATGTGCCGCGAGTGTACCCGTCTGTGTCCGGTGGGCATCGACGTGATGGGCTACGTGGGCATGATCAAGCGTGGCGACCTGAAAGCCGCCGCCGAAGAGTCCTTCACCTGCGTGCAGTGTCAGGCCTGCGCCAGCCGCTGCCCGGCGCAGATTTCGCAGCCCAACGCCGCGCTGGCTGCGCGGCGCTACTACGCCAAACACATTCAAGCCAAATCTGACGATCTGGTTCGCGCCGTGGAGCGCGCCCATAGCAATGAGATGCGCAAGGGCTTCCAATCCCTGCGTCGGTTGGACGCCGACGAGTTGCGCACCCTGTACCAACGGCGTGAAAAAGAGCCCGCCGATACGCCCCCCGGCGTCTGGTTGCCGGAGGATCGGAGCATGATTCCGTGATGATGCGTCCTTTCAGTTTCAACCCCTCTTTCAGCGCGGAATCTTCTTATGCCTGAGAGCCACCTGAGCATTTTTCCCCGTGCGCTGCGCGAATCGGCGCGCTTGGTGGATCAGACCCGCAATGATCGCGCCGCGCGTATTCACCGGGGCGATGAGATCCCGACACTGTCGCTGTCCGACCGTCGCGCGTGGTTGGAGGATTGGCATCCGGACTATCGCGACGATGGCAAAGAGGCGTTGCAGGTCGGCCGCTCCCAAGGGATGATGGCGCCCAAAGAGCTGGTGCGTCTGCTGCAGGCGTGGCCGCGCGAGTCGGTGCGTAAGCTCTACGCCAGGGGCAATCTGGAGCCCGATTATAGTTGCGACGTGCTGGTGATCGGCGCGGGCGGCGCGGGCGCGGCGGCGGCTATTGCGGCGGCGGAGAAGGGGGCGAAGGTGATGATCGCCACCAAACTACGCCATAGCGACTCCAATACGGTGATGGCCGAAGGCGGTATTCAAGCCGCCAGCCAGGAGTGCGACTCGCCCCTGCAGCACTATCTGGATATCCTCGGCGGCGGCCACTTCAGCAACGACCCCGATCTGGTGGAAGCCCTCACCAGTGATGGTCCGTTGGCGCTGGCCTGGCTCGAAGAGCTGGGCATGATGTTGGACAAATATCCCACCGGGCGGCTCAAGACGCGTCACGGCGGCGGCACCTCACGCAAGCGACTGCACTCGGCGGGCGACATCACCGGTCTGGAGTTGATGCGGGTGGTGTGGGATCGCGTGCGCGTGGAAAAGAACGTGCAGTTGCTGGAGTTCTGCCCGGCGGTCGAGTTGCTGGTGGACGAGGATGGCCGCGCCATGGGCGCGGTGGTGGAGCGTCTGATCCACAAAGACGTCAAGGTGATCCAGGCCAACAGTGTGGTGATCGCCACCGGTGGTTTTGGCCGTCTGCACATTCAGGATTTCCCCACCTCCAACCACTACGGCGCCACCGCCGATGGTCTGGTGATGGCCTATCGCGCCGGGTTGCCGATCCGCGATCTGGCGCACAATCAGTATCACCCCACCGGCATCGCCTGGCCGGAACAGAAGAAGGGGCTGCTGATTACCGAGAAGTTCCGCGGCATGGGGGCGCAACTGCTCAACCGTCACGGCGACGCCTTCGTCAATCCGCTGGAGCCGCGCGACGTCACTTCGGCGGCGATCATTCGCGAGTGCCTGGAGTTCGGCAACGGCGTGGAGTTGCCCGCAGGCGGATTTGGCGTGTGGCTGGATACGCCGCTGATTGAGAGAATTCACGGCATCGGCGCCGTTAAAAAGAACTTCCCCGGTAAATATAAAGAGTTTCTCCACCACGGCATCGACATCAGCGTGACCCCGTTGCTGGCCTATCCGACCCTGCATTATCAAAATGGCGGGGTCAATATCACGCCCCAGGGCGGGGTGAATATGCCGGGATTGTACGCTTGTGGCGAAGTCACCGGCGGAGTTCATGGCAACAACCGTTTAATGGGCAATGCGCTGCTGGAGATTATCGTGTTCGGACTGCGCGCCGGCGTGGCCGCGGCGGAGTTCTCCCAGCGCATGGGTCCGGGCGCGGCGCTCAAGCTGGATCATCTGGAGCCATTCCTCATCGAACTGGCGCAAGCCAAAATTCCCGAGACGCAAGTTGCGCCCATGTTGCTGCCGCGCTATGGAACCACATTGCCGATTTAATTCAGTTTACTTTATGTGTGCATGAGAGAGTGTTATTACAGTTTGATCTGGTCGGATTTATATGTGCATAATCCACCGTTATTACAGAGTCGTTGCGAATAATGAAATATAAATAGTCCTTGTGGAGCATCATAATTGTTTTTTATATTAGCCATCACTGAGAGAGTAATTGGTATGCGCGAAGACGCGCTAAACGCCTGAAAAACCGCGTCGTTTAAGCATCAATAGCGCATTTTTCAACTGCAGTAGGCGGGAGACGTCATGAACATACATGAGTATCAAGCCAAGGAGATCGTCGCCAAATACGGCGTGACCGTGCCCCGTGGACGCGTGGCCTACACGCCGGTGGAAGCAGAAAGCGCGGCGAAGGAGTTGGGTGGCGATGTCTTCGTGGTGAAAGCTCAAATTCACGCTGGAGGCCGCGGCAAAGCGGGCGGCGTGAAGGTGGTGAAGAGCACGGCGGACGTGAAGACCGAAGCCGAACGCATGTTGGGCATGACGTTGGTGACGCACCAAACCGGCCCCGCCGGTAAAGAGGTTAAGCGCCTGTATGTGGAAGAGGGGTGTGACATCGCCCGAGAACTCTATCTGGGCATGGTGATCGACCGTGAAACCTCCCGCGTGACCATGATGGCCTCCACTGAGGGCGGCATGGAGATCGAACAGGTGGCCGCAGAGAGCCCCGAAAAGATTCTGCTGGAAGCCATCGATCCGGCGGTGGGGATGATGCCCTACCAAGCGCGTAATCTGGCCTTTGGTCTGGGTCTGGAAGGCAAGCAGATCGGCAAGGCGGTGAAGTTCATGATCGCGCTGTACAACGCCTTCATGGATACCGACGCCTCTCTGGTGGAGATCAACCCGTTGGTGGTGACCGGCTCCGGCGACGTCATGGCGCTGGACTGCAAGATGAACTTCGACTCTAATAGCCTCTATCGCCATAAGGACATCGAAGAGCTGCGCGACTTCGATGAAGAGGATCCCAAGGAGATCGAAGCCTCCAAGCATGAACTCAACTACATCGCGCTGGATGGCGAGATCGGCTGCATGGTCAACGGCGCCGGTTTGGCTATGGCCACCATGGACATCATCAAGCTCTATGGCGGCAGCCCGGCCAACTTCCTGGACGTGGGGGGCGGCGCCACCACCGAGCGCGTCACCGCCGCGTTTAAACTGATTCTCTCCGACCCCAACGTCAAAGGCGTTTTGGTCAACATCTTCGGCGGCATCATGCGTTGTGACGTCATTGCTGAAGGGGTGGTGGCCGCAGCCCGCGAAGTGGAGCTGAAAGTGCCCTTGGTGGTGCGTTTGGAAGGCACCAACGTGGAGAAGGGCAAGCAGATCATGGCCGATTCGGGTCTGCCCATCATCTCCGCCGACAACCTCAACGACGCCGCTGAAAAAGCGGTGGCGGCGATTCAGTAAGGGAGGCCAGGAGAGACGCCATGAGCATTCTGATCGACAAAGAGACCAAAGTGATCTGCCAGGGCTTCACCGGCGCCAATGGCACCTTCCACTCCGAGCAGGCCATCGCCTACGGCACCAAAATGGTGGGCGGCGTGACCCCCGGTAAGGGCGGATCCACCCATCTGGGGCTGCCGGTGTTCAACACCGTGGCCGACGCCTACAAGGAGACCGAGGCTGATGCTTCGGTGATCTTCGTGCCGCCGCCGTTCGCCGCCGACGCCATCATTGAAGCGGCCGACGCGGGCGTCAAGCTGATCATCTGCATCACCGAGGGCATCCCGGTGCTGGACATGGTGCGCGCCAAGCGCTTCCTGCAGGATAGCGAATCGCGACTGGTGGGCCCCAACTGCCCCGGCGTGATCACCCCCGATGCTTGCAAAATCGGCATCATGCCTGGCCACATCCACAAGCGCGGCAGCATTGGCGTGGTGTCGCGTTCGGGCACCCTGACCTATGAAGCGGTGGCGCAGACCACGGCGGCGGGTCTGGGTCAGTCCACTTGCGTGGGCATCGGCGGCGACCCGGTCAATGGCACCAACTTCATCGATTGTCTGGAGCTGTTCAACGCCGACGATGAGACCGAAGCAGTGGTGATGATCGGCGAGATCGGCGGCAACGCCGAAGAGGACGCCGCGGCTTGGATCAAAGCCAATATGAAAAAGCCCGTGGTCGGCTTCATCGCCGGCTCCACCGCGCCTCCGGGCAAGCGGATGGGCCATGCCGGGGCTATCATCTCCGGCGGCAAGGGCACCGCCGCCGACAAGTTCGCCGCGCTGGAGGCGGCGGGCGTTCACATCGCCAAGTCCCCTGCGGACATCGGCGGTACCATGCTCAAGGCCTTGGGCCGAGGCTAATTGACCGGCCGAGGCGGCCAACGCCGCTCCAGGCCATCAGACCGCTCATTTGCAAAGACGACGAAAGCGCATTGCAAGACGGTTTTCTTGAAGGGGATTTCCATGGAGAAAAAAGATCTGGTCATTCGTATCGCGGGTGAGGGTGGTGAAGGCATCATCTCCACCGGCGACTTTATCGCAGCGGCTTGCGCTCGCGCCGGTTTGGAAGTGTATACCTTCAAAACCTTCCCCGCGGAGATCAAGGGCGGCTACGCCATGTATCAGGTGCGCGCCAGCTCTGAGACGCTGTATAACCAAGGCGATACGTTTGACGTGTTCTGCGCGTTTAACGGCGAAGCCTACGAGCTGAACAAGCATCTGCTCAAGCCCGGCACCGCTTTTGTGTACGACTATCCGGGCGGCGACTTCGAGCCGGAGATCCCGGAAGGGGTGCACGCCTATCCCATCCCCATGTCCAAGACCGCCAAGGGGCTGAAGCAGTATCGCGCCAAGAACATGGTGGCCATGGGCGCCATGTCGGTGCTCTTCAACATCAACGAAGAGACCTTGATCCGCGTGCTCACCGACAAGTTCACCTCCAAAGGCGAAGAGGTGCTGCGCCTGAACCTGGAGGCGTTCGAGTTGGGCAAGAAGATGGCCGCGGAACAGAGCAAAACCGACACCTATCGCGTGGCCGATGCGCAAGAGCCCAAAGACGTCATCATCATCTCCGGCAACGACGCCGTGGGTCTGGGCGCGGTGATCGGCAAGCTGGACTTCTTCTCCGCTTACCCCATCACCCCGGCCACCGAAGTGGCCAAATACGTCTCCACCCACCTGCCCAAGTGCGGCGGCGTGCTGGTGCAGGCCGAGGACGAAATCGCCTCGTTGGCGCAGGTGTTGGGCGCCTCCTATGCCGGTAAGAAATCCATGACCGCGACGTCTGGTCCCGGTTTGGCGCTGATGAGCGAGCTGCTCGGCATGAGCACCATGTCCGAGACCCCCGCTCTGGTGGTGGACGTGCAGCGTGGCGGTCCCTCCACTGGTCTGCCCACCAAGCACGAGCAGTCGGACCTGTTCCTGGCCATTCACGGCGGCCATGGCGACTCCCCGCGCGTGGTGATGTCGGTTGAAGATGTGAAAGACTGCATCGACATGACCGTGGATGCGCTCAACATCGCCGAAGAGTATCAGACCCCCGTGGTGCTGCTCTCCGACGGTTCGCTGGCGTTCTCCACCCAGACCATTCCCCGACCCGATCCGGCCAGCTACACCATTGTCGATCGCCGCAAGTGGGATGGTCAGGGCGAGTTCAAACGCTATCTGTTCACTGACGACAACATCTCGCCCATGGCCGACCCTGGCACTCCGGGCGCGATGCACATCGCCACCGGCCTGGAGCACAGCGAGACTGGCGCGCCCAACTACGGCCCCGTGGCCCACGAAGCCAACCATCGCAAGCGTTTCAACAAAATTGCGCCGTTGGTGGACAAGTACAAGCCCACAGAGATCGATGGCGACCCCGATGAAGAGGCCGATGTCGGCATCATCACCTGGGGCAGCACCATCGGCGTGGCGCGTGAAGCCATTGCGCGCATGCGTGAAGAGGGCATCAAAGTGAAGGGCTTCTACCCGAAACTTTTGTACCCCATGCCGGTCAAGCAATATGAGGATTTCGCCGCCAAGTGTAAGAAGATTCTGGTGCCGGAAGTGAACTTCCAAGGCCAGCTTTCGCACTTCATCCGTGCTGAAACCTCCATCAAACCCATTCCTTATACGATCTGTGGTGGCCTGCCGTTCACCCCCATCATGATGATCGAGAAGACCAAGGAGCTGCTCTAATGTCCGTTGCTGCTTTCAATCAGGTGGAAATGAAGCCCAAGGATTACAAATCCGAGGTGCCGACGACTTGGTGCCCGGGCTGTGGTCACTTCGGCATTCTGAACGGAACCTACAAGGCGTTGTCCGAGCTGGGCGTTGACCCGACCAAATTCGTCAACATCTCCGGCATTGGCTGCTCCTCGCGCATGCCGTACTTCGTCAACTCCTACAAGATGCACACCCTGCACGGCCGCGCCGGCGCAGTGGCCACCGGCACCGCTGTGGCGCGTCCCGATCTGGCTGTGTGCGTCTCCGGCGGCGACGGCGACGGCTTCTCCATCGGCGGCGGTCACATGCCGCACATGGCGCGTAAGAACGTCAACATGACCTACATCCTCATGGATAACGGCATCTACGGTCTGACCAAAGGTCAGTACTCGCCGACTTCGCGTCCGGAGATGAAGGCTTACACCACCCCTTATGGTGGTCCTGAAGAGCCGATGAACCCGCTGCTCTACATGCTGACCTACGGCGCCACCTATGTGGCGCAGGCGTTCGCCGGCAAGCCCAACATCTGCGCCGAACTGATCAAGGGCGCCATGGAGCACAACGGCTTCGCTTACGTGAACATCTTCAGCCAGTGCCCCACCTTCAACAAAATCGACACCATCCAGCACTATCGTGATCTGGTGGAAGAGGTTCCTGAAGGCCACGACGCCAGTGATCTGGGCGCGGCCATGGAGTTGGCGCGTCGTCCCGGCGGCAAAGCGCCCATGGGTCTGCTCTACAAGGCCAACAAACCGACCCTGCGCGAAAACCTGGACAAGATCATTGAGAAAGTGGGCGGCCATGCCGACTACGACATCAATCAGATCATCGCGCGCTCCAAGCCGTAAGCGAGTGAAGCATGCTCAAGCGGTTTGAATCCCGTGAGTCCCTCCTGGCCGAAAAGGGCCGGGAGGGCTCTCTGGCTGGTGCGGATTTGAGCTTCCTGGACCTGTCCGGGCTGGATCTTTCCAGCCTGGACTTGTCCGAGGCGGTTCTGTCGGGCAGTCAGTTGCAGGGCGCCAATCTGAAAGACGCCAATCTGGACCATGTGTTTGTCCAGGACGCCTTTATGGCGGGGGTGAATCTCTCTGGCGTCAACCTGCATGGCGGCTTTTTTCAGCGCGTGGAGATGCCGGGCTGCGATTTCAGCGGCGCCGACATGCGCGATATGCGTCTCTATCTGAGCAACGCTTCGTCTTCCACCTTTGCCGATGTGGTGTTTTCCCGATCGGAGTTGCAGGGCACCGATTTTACCGGCAGCACTTTCTCGCGCTGTCGCATTGACTCGGTGAATATGCGCGAGACCACGCTGGAGGACGCCGCGTTCGCCCAGTGCGATCTCTCCGCCACGGATCTGCGCAAAGCGGATCTGCATTCGGCCACATACGACCAGATTATCGCCACCGACGCGCTCTACTACGGCAAGCCGCCGTGGGGCGACGCCGATCATGTGGACACCGACTGGCGCGATAAGCTGGTCACCTTTGACGGCGAGTGATTGTCTGCGACTGGGAGCCCTGAGATGGCTCTTACCCCGGAGCAACAAAGCCAACTGGATGGGTTTAAGCGCAAGGTGCAATACCTTGCGCAGACACGCTCCATTTTGGAGGCCGACCGCCTCTGGAACGCCTTCCTGGCGGGCGAGGGGGATAGCCTGACCCTGGCGGATTGCCAGATGTGTTTGGCGCTGCTGCACTATCCCGATGCGGACCTCTACGATTGGGTGAGCGGGCTCAAGCCTGCGCCGGAGGCGCTGGACCCGTCCTGGTTGCAGAGGCTGGCCAAGTACTGTACGTAACGCATCGCCTCTGGCGGTGCGTTTTTGTATACTCCCGCCATGATTCGCGCCCCTGCGCGCTCTTCTCCGTTGAACCCCTGTTTCGTGCTGGACCCTCCCCATGGCCAAAATAGAGCTGTCCCGTGACGTGGCCACTGCGTTGCTGCGTCTCTGTCCCGACCTGGAGCGCTTCGGCGAGCAGTTGAAAATCGCCCCGCGCGTGGTGATCCCCTATGAGGCGTTGAGCGCTGCGCATCTGGATGCGCTGATCAATCTGCACAGCGCCGTGGCAACGGAGGAGGGTAAACGCCAGGCCGCGCTTCTGGATGCCTATCGATTGACGCTGAGTCAGGATCTGCCGCGTTATGAAATGGGCCAGTTCGAGCAGTTGATTCCAGATCTGATCGACTATGTCTCCAACGGGGTGGCGCGCGGCTGGCTGTTCAAGCTGGACGCCTCATCCACGCTGCGGCCCTATGTGGTCGGGCGCATTGACTTCACGCCCCCCGGCGGCGATGACAGCGCGCGTCTGGTCATGGAGGTGCGCGCCAACAGCTGTGGTCAACTGGCGCATCCGCATCTGATCTTCCCCGAGCGGGCGATGGCGGGGCAGACTTTGGCGGAGCTGCTGGCGGCTAAAGGGTATGTGCGGGAGACGCCGCAACTGTTGGCGCTATATGACGCCCAGCGCGAACGCTATTTTGATTGGCGCAATCGCTTCCACGAGCAGTTCTCCGGGGATGGCGTGGGCATCATCGCCGACGATCCCACGGCGACGCATCGCAACACCGACTTTTCGCGTAAGAATCGCATTGCGCTCTCCACCAGCGACGCGCCCGCCCGTCTGGTCAATGATGAGTCGATCCTCAAGGATCGGGACCTGACCCTGGAGTCCGCAGGCAACATTCTGGGCGCGCTGCTCAAGCGCATTGATCGCGATTCAGGGCTCTCTCGGGAGGCGGACAACCGCATTCTGGCGCTGGCTGAGGCGATGGATCCGCAGTTGTTTACCCAGATTCCGGTACACGCCTATCTGTTCCTGTTCCATCTGGAGATGCATCAACATCTGTGGGTGCATCTTGACTATCTCCAGCTCTACCGCTATCAGCCGGAGTTGAAAGAGAAGCTGGTCCTGCCCACTGAGCATGTGGATCTGATTGACATTCTCACCGCCGAGATGGATGTGTTGATGGATGATATCGTGGCGGGCAAGTCCGGCGGGACGACTGTGCTTTGCTCCGGCCCGGCGGGGGTCGGCAAGACGCTGACCGCTGAGGTGTATGCGGAGATTATCCGGCGTCCTTTGTACCGGGTGCACTCCGGCCAGTTGGGGCTCAACGTGGCGGAGATGGAGAAGACCTTGAAAGAGGTGCTGATTCGCGCGCAGCGTTGGGGCGCGGTGATGCTCATCGACGAAGCCGACGTCTATATCAAACGCCGTGATGACAACCTGGCCATGAACGCCGTGGTGGGGGTGTTCCTGCGGGTGTTGGAGTACTTCAACGGACTGCTCTTCCTCACCACCAACCGCACCCACGATATCGATGAAGCGATCATCTCCCGCTGCATCGCCATGATCCGCTATCAGGCGCCCTCACGTGAGGAGCGGGCGCGCATCTGGGCGGTGATGGGCGAGCAGTTCCAGCTCGGTCTGGATGCGCCGATGACCCAAGCGTTGGCCGAACGCTACCCCAAGGCGACAGGTCGGGATATTAAAGGCTTAGCCAAATTGGTGGCCAAATACTGCGCTCACCGCAAAGCGCAGCCCAATCTGGAAACTTTTGCCCACTGCGCCATCTTCCGCGGCATGGACCTGGACTAACCGGAATCCCGTCGTCAGTCCCGGTCTATAGTGAGTCAAAACCAAAACTGCACAGACCGTCCAATGTTTGTGTAACGTAGGTCCGGCTTGCGCTGACTATTGGCCGCCGACTGGTCGGCGGCGGGGTGATTCGGGCCATCCATGGCTCTCTCCCTTCGGGGTCGCTGCGCGAGTCCGATTCGGCAATCCTGCCGAATCGTCTGGGGGCCGCGCCCCCAGCGGGGTTTGGGGCGGCGCCCCAAGGTTTGGTTGTTGGGAGCTCAAGGGCGGAGCCCTCGATATCTCCCATTTTCAAAATCGCCAATGTTCAATTTTGAATTTGACTGACTCTATGCGTCCATACCGTTCGGTTGATGACTCAGAAGGCCATGGCGGGCTGGAGATGAGGCGTGAGTTGGGCAATGCAGACGTGGGTGCGGCGCTCGAGAAATTCAGCGAATTGCTGATCGGAGTTGATGATGTGCTCCATCAGCTACCCCTCCAGAAAATAGAACAGCGCCATCCCCAAACTCTTGCGGGTGGCGTTGCTGCTCAGATGTTTGAACGCCTCGTCGAACCCCCGCAACTCTTCATACAGCGCGGCGTGTTGCTGTTGATGTTGATGGAGATCCGGATAGCCCGCATCGACCATATGCGCCTCTTCATGGTCAAAGTGATGAGAGACGTAGTTGTTCAGCGCCAGCATGATCATGCTCAGACGATCAAACTGTTCCCGTTCCACGGCGCGCTTAAGGACGGAGAAGTGGCGGAACAGCGCTTCATGTTCGCTATCCACCTCTGGGATGCCAAGATAGGTCATATCCACTGTTGCGATGGTCATGTTTCTATTCCTTAGAAAATGTAATCGCTACCCCAGGATGTAGATTACTCCTGCTGGGTAAATGCCCAATGGCGAACTTGTGAGAAAATGACAGAATGTTGTTAACGTGCTGTGAATGGCCAATTTTAGCGGGACATGACCGTTCTGACTGAACAGACGCGAAGGGCGAGATGGCGGTTACAGGTAGGAGAGGAAACGCGGGCGAATCGGAGTATTGCAGGAATAAAGCGCAAGGTTTTTCGGGGTGGCTCGACACTGATCCGGACGGGGCGCAAGGCCCCATCGGACGGAAACAGCGTTGTCAGGATATCGGGGTGGAATTAGTTGTCGACGCGCTGTCGCAACTCTTTCCCAGCTTTAAAGAAAGGCACGCGCTTTTCGGGCACCGAGACGGCGCGTCCGGTTTTGGGGTTGCGCGCCTGCCGAGCTTGCCGGACACGGACTTCAAACACGCCAAAGCCTCGTAACTCAACGCGCTCGCCACGCTCCATGGCCTTGATGATTTCAGACAGCACCAGGGAAACGGCAGTCTCGGCGTTCTGTTTTGAGAGGTCGTAATCTTCGGCAATTTTCTGAATTAATTGCGATTTGGTCATTTTGTCCCGTCCTTGACACACGGTTGCGCTTTGTATAGCGGGGGGGAATCGATTGTTCCGGCGTCAAACGCTTGTGCATAGCCTATGGGATGCGCTCGTTGGTTGCAACATAAAACTCCGATTAGATTATGAATTTCCAGTAAAAAAAACAGATGTGCGAGGATTTTGGACGGCGTTTGCAAGGCGGGCGGAAAAATTAGCTGGGTCTGTTGGGAAAAAATTGCCTGTTTGAATGTCCATCCTGCGTTGGGAGTGTGTAGGGTTTATATGGCTAATTATATGTAAACTCAGGTTAAAACAGAGAATGCTTGAGTTGGCTTGGATCTTGATTTGTGGGAAGTGAACAGCCTGCGGCGCATGTGGTCGCCTAGCGCGCTTCAGCTCGACTGCTGTGCGCGACCGCTCCTCTGTACCAGCGCCAGGCATGGCAGACACTTTCCAGCCTATTTGGAGGCGACATGGCTACGGTCGAGATTCCCGTTCGTTGCCCAGACTGTGGCAGTCTGGATGTGATCAAATTTGGCAAGCATCGCAATGGCGAGCAGCGCTACCGCTGTAACAATGGCGGCTGCGAGCGCACCATCTTCATGCTCGATGATGCCTCCTGGATGGCGTTGGCCACGCTGAAAAACGCCATCGCCCACCATCTGATCAACGGCTATGGCATTGCGCAGACGGCGGACCATCTGGGCGTCCATCCGGAGTTGGTGACGCAAACTTTGGCCATGTCGCCGATGCAGGCGCAGGCCGCCCGCCGCATGGTGCTGTAGTCGACTTCTCGCTCTGTTTGTTCTGACGCCCCGGCCGCAGCGCCGCTTTGCGGCCGGGGTGAAGTTGCATTCGCCGCTCTGCGCGGATTTTCTGTTTTCCAGAAAACCCCTTGGCAATCTCTTCCGCCTCGGTCACCATGCTCAATTCATCCTGTCCTGAGGCGAATGCAGCCGAGGGGCCCAATCCCGACATACTGGTTTTTTTAAGGAGTGATTCATGCTGCGCTTTCGTTCCGCCATGCGCATGTCCAGTCTGGCGTTCGTCGCCGGTGTCTCCGCTTTGAGTTTCGCTGCGCCCGCCGCGGCGCTCGACATGAAGGACATGAACGCAAAGGTCAATTATGCAGTCAGCTACAATATGGCGACTGGCGTTCTGGCGGGTTTCTCCAATCTGGAGATTGAGCTGAATAAAGAGGCTGTTATGGAGGCGGTGAATGATGCGTTCTCCGGCAAGCCTTCGCAGTTGAGCGACGCCCAGTTCAAAGAGACTCAGGTGGTGGTCAAGGATAAGATGATCGCCGCCAAGTTGAGGGCTGAGGAGCAGGCCAAAAAGAGCCTCGAAAAACAGGCCGAAGTCAATAAGGCTGAAGGCGAGGCGTTTCTGGCCAAGAACAAGAGCGCCGAGGGCGTCATCACCACCGCCAGCGGTTTGCAATATCGTGTGGATGTGCAGGGTAGCGGTCCCAAACCCACCGAGAGTGATCGCGTAACCGCGCACTATCAGGGAACCTTCCTCAATGGCAAACCGTTCGACAGCTCCATCAAGCGCGGCAAACCGATGACCTTCGGCGTCCAGGACGTGATTCCGGGCTGGACCGAGGGGATTCAACTGATGCCCGTGGGCAGCAAGTACACCTTCTGGATTCCCAGTGACTTGGCGTATGGCGTGAGTGGACGTCCGCCGGTGATCGCGCCCAACGCGACGCTGAAGTTTGAGGTGGAATTGATCAGTATTGAGAAATAATCCTGGCTTGAAATGAGGTGTGATCATGAGTAGCGCAGCGCAGAATGAGGCGGCGGGTAAGGCGTTTTTGCAAGAGAACGCCGGTAAAGATGGGGTGGAGTCCACGGCAACGGGCTTGCAGTACATGGTTCTTGAGCAGGGCCAGGGTGGCCCCAAGCCCAGCGCCGCCAGCCAGGTGACCGTGCACTATACCGGCTCTTTGCTCGATGGCAGCGTGTTCGATAGCTCCGTCACACGCGGCGAGCCCATCGCTTTTGGCTTGAACCGTGTGATCCCCGGCTGGACCGAAGGGGTGCAATTGATGTCCGTGGGCGACAAGTTCCGCTTTTTCATCCCTCACGAGTTGGCCTATGGGCCCATGGGCATGCCGCCGGTGATTCCGCCGGCCGCCACCCTTATTTTTGATGTGGAGCTGTTGGCCATCGCATAAGATGGACACCACGCTGCGGCGTTCAGAAATACCAATAAAACAGGCGCATGAGTTCGCAACTCATGCGCCTGTTTTGTTTTTCTCTGGATGCGCGCATCACAGGTGTGCGCTGACGCGGAGTCACAATACAGCAGGGAATTTAACAACATTAGTAAAATCTGATAAACGGGGTTGCCAAAGTCTGCGTGTCTAGCGATAATTGTACAGTTTGGTTTGTGCAATCCATTGGGATTCTCAGACCGCGTTATACGCAATTGTTTGGTTCAGCGTTGCAGAACTCTCCAGGACACTCCGTGATCAATCTGAGCTCACTGTCTATCTCGAAAACCTTTTTGGCGCTGTTCCTCTTCATCACGGTCATCGCGACGGGGATGCTTGGCTCCATGGTGGGGTATTTGAAGAATCACTCCATCAATCAGATGGCGCTGAATGAAGCGCGGCAGAATACCGAACTGATATTCCAAAGCCTGCTTTCGGTGATGCGCAAAGGGTGGACCCGCGATGAACTGGAGGAGGTGGTGGGGCGTCTGAATCGGGCGCTGCCGGATATTGAAATTCATACGCTGCGCTCGCAGCATGTGGCGGACTTTTTTGGCGATGTGGAGGACGGCGCGGCGCGGCGTCAGGAGCCGTTGGTGGCGCAGGCGTTGGCCACAGGGGAGGCGACCCTGAATCAAAGCGACCACATGTTGCGCTTTGTCTATCCGGTGATTGCGCACCAAGAGTGCATCAGCTGTCACGCCAATATGAAAGAGGGCATGGTCAACGGCGTCATCGATATTCGCTTCCCTGTGGAGCGTTTGCGTGTGCCGCTGGAGTACACCGTCAACTGGGTTTCGCTCTCCTTTGTGAGCGTGCTGGTGATTCTGTTTTTGGCGCTGTTTATCTCGGTGCGGCGGATGCTGGTGCATCCCATTACCGGGCTGTCACGCCACATGGCGGAGATTCGTGAGAGTCAGGATCCCCACAAACGTCTGCACGAAGCTGAAACCGGCTCCAGTGAAGTGCGCAAGCTGGCGCATAATTTCAATACTTTGCTGGATCGATTGGATGAGGCCAGCGATCAGTTGCGCGCGCTCTCGGAGGTGGACGCTCTGACGGGACTGGCCAATCGACGCAAGTTCGATCAGGCGTTTGACGTGGAGCTGGCGCGGGCCAAACGCTATGAGCACCCCTTCTCGCTGCTGATGCTGGACCTCAATCGCTTCAAGCCCATCAATGATACCTACGGCCATGACGCCGGAGACGCGATTTTGGCGGGGTTGGGGGAGTCGTTGCGCACCCATCTGCGTCAAAATGACTTGATCGCCCGGGTCGGAGGCGATGAGTTTGCCATGCTGTTGCCGGAGACCGGCGCCGAGGGCGCGCGCTTGATGGCCGATAAAGTGGTGGAGATGATTGAGCAGACCTCGGTGAACTACCAGGGCAAGACATTAAGCGTGGGCGCGTCTGTGGGGGTGGCCAGCTATCCGGAGGATGGCGATGGCATGCAGGCGTTGCAGATCGCAGCCGATCAGGCGATGTATGCGGATAAAGCGCGGCGCAAAGCGGGGCGCTGACGCCACCTGGGATTGATTCTCCGAACCTAAGGTTCAAACCACCGGCTTTAGCCGGTCAGCTTTAGCCGACCACGTGGTAGCGGTATGGGCAGCATCAGGCCATAATGGACGTATTCCTGGAGAGGAGGGCTATGTCCATGAAATACCGATACGGAAGCCACACGGTATATAATATTGAGTACCATTTTGTGTGGGCGACAAAGTACCGCTACAAAGTTCTGAGTGGAGAGGTGGCGACCAGCGTCCGTGAGTATGTGCGGCAGACGTGTGAAGCGTTTGAGATCAGGATACTCAAGGGGGTGGTGAGCAAAGATCATGTCCATATTTTGGTCTCTGCGCCGCCGAACATGGCTCCAAGTGAAATCATGCGCCGGATCAAAGGGCGTTCGTCGAGCAAATTGTTTGAGGAATACCCCCACCTCAAGAAACGATACTGGGGCCGCCATTTTTGGGCGCGAGGGTACTTCTGCGCGACGGTCGGTCAGATTACAGATGAAATGGTTCAGGAGTACCTTGAGCATCATTTCGAGCCGAATCCGAATGACAAATTCCAGTTGGAGCCAGAATAAACCGGCTTTAGCCGGTATCCGGACTTTCAGTCCGTAAGGCTAACCCACCGGCTTTAGCCGGTGGTTGTTGAGTGAATGCTGGTTTTCGATAGGGCGCGCCTGCTTGGCGCGCCCTTTGCGTTTTTGGGGGGGGACGACGTTCAAATGCAATAGGCGCAAGCATTCCAATTGAATTTCGGGGGGGCGCATGGATCAGCTGGCAAAGGCGGAGCAGTGGCGCGCGCGCGCGGCGCAATTGGCTCAGGAGCGACAGTGGGCGGCGCTGATGACGGCGTGTGCGCAGGCGCCCAGCGAGGAGGACGCCGCGCGCTTCATTGGACGGGCGTTGACTGGGCTTGGCCGCTATGCCGAAGCGTTACCGCGTCTGCAACAGGGGCTGGAGTTGTGGCCGGAAGAGATCGTGCTGTATACGGCCCTGGCGCAAGCGTTGAACGGCGTGGGACGCGCGGATATGGCGTTGACTCTGTTTGAGCGCGCCGCGGAGCTGAATCCCGAGGATATGGCGGTGCGCTTGGCGCACGCGGACCAGCTCAGTCGTCTCAATCGCCCCGCAGACGCGTTGAAACGCTATCAACTGATTCTGTTTTCGCAGCCGCAGTGTGTGGAGGCGCACTGGAAGTTGGCGGAGTTGTTGCGCCAGTTGGGCCAGGGACAAACCGCACGGCGTCACTATGAGAAGGCGGTGGAGCTGGATGCCGCCTGTTGGCAAGCGTGGTTGGGGTTGGGCAATCTGTTGCTGGCGCAGGACGAAGGCGAGGCGGCGCTGGCGGCGTTTGAACATGGAGCTGAGCATGCGCCCTCGTTGGCGGTGTTTCAGAATGGCGCGGGACTGGCTCTGATGCAGTTGGGCCGTGTGGAGGTCGCCATCGCCCGCTACGAAGAGGCGTTGCGGCAGAGTCCCGCCGATCTGCATCTGTGGCACAATCTGGGCAACGCGCAGCGGGAGAGCGGCGCGTTTGAGGCCGCGGCGCACTCCTATCAACAGGGGCTGAATCTCGCCCCGGACCATCCCCACCTGCTGGCGGCGCTGTGCCGTGTGAGCCGTCCGCCGACGCCCGCGTTGCTGACGCAGTTGACGCAGGCGGAGGCGGCACCGGAGTGCGATGACGCCGCCCGCATCGCGCTCAATTTCGCTTTGGGCGAAGCGTTGGACAAGCAGGGGGAGTATGACGCGGCGTTTGCGCGCTATCAGCGCGCCAATCATCTCAAATATCAGGTGCAGGGGCCCAGCGATCTGGAGGAGCAGTTGGCCCTGATGCGACGCATCCGACAGGCGTTTCCCAGCCGCAGCATCTTTAATCGGCTGCCGCGCGGCGATCTCCAGGAGCGTGCGCCAATATTTCTGGTGGGCCTGTTCCGCTCCGGCTCGTCTCTGATCGAACACATTCTGTGTAGTCACCCCCAGGTGGCGGGGGTGGGGGAGCGCGATTTTCTGGATCGGATTGCGCGCAATCTGCCGTTTGATCTGGGCGTGGCCACGCCCTATCCCCAGTGCATTGAGAATATGGACGGGGCCACAGCGCAGCGCGCGGCGCAACGTTATGTGGCTGAACTGCACCGCTGGCGCGACAAGCAGGATGATCCTGAGGTGACGCGGGTGACCGACAAGCTCCTGTTCAATTTTCTGCATCTGGGGCTGATCGCTCTGCTCCTGCCCAATGCGCGCATCGTGCACTGCCGCCGCACCCCGTTGGATGTGTGCTTATCGGGCTATTTTCAGAACTTCACCACCGGTATGCGGTTTATGCAGGATATCGAGGAGATCGCCCGCTACCACCGCGCCTACGACGAGTTGATGGCGCACTGGCGGGCGGTGTTGCCTCTGCCCATTCATGAGGTGCATTACGAAGAGCTGACGGAAGATCCCGAGCGGGTGGTGACAGAGCTGCTGACCGCACTGGATCTGCCCCTGGATGAACGCTGCTTGCGCCACCATGAGACCAAACGCGCGGTGCAGACCGCCAGCGCAGGGCAGGTGAGAGCGCCAATCCACACCGGATCAAAGGAGCGCTGGCGGCGTTATGAGAGTCATCTGCAGGGGGTGCGGGAGATTCTGAGCCGCTAGGCGGGGCGTATTGTTCTGTTGCGCAGACACTCTCTCTTCTTTGTGCGTTTCAATGGAGACCGACAAATAAAAAGCGATTTGCGTCGCGAATTCACCAACTCAGTTAAGATGCTGTGTCTAAATGGTTAATCCAGGTTATGCGGCAGCATTCTCCAACGCGATGAGAAAAAAAACGCCGTGTGTGCGTTTTTTTTCTCAAGATCTTCTCACAGGGACCGATAACGGACTCGTAGAGATATCTTTTGAGCGATGCCAGGAAGAACGTCGCCAAACCGGCGCCAGGGAGGTTACGTCGCCGCACTTGTGAGAAACACCATGGCTCTGACAATTTTAAATACCGCCGCGTCTTCCTCGTCTGCATTGGCGAAGCAGACCCAATCATCCCTGGAGAAGTCGTATGCCCGCTTGTCCGCCGGCTTGCGCATCAACAGCGCCGCCGATGACGCCGCCGGGCTTGCCATCGCCACGCGGATGTCCGCCGATGTGCGCGGTCTGAATCAAGCGCGCAACAACGTCAACGATGGGGTCTCGATGACTCAGGTGGCGCAGGGCGCCCTGAGCGAAGTGCAGACCGGCATGCAACGTCTGCAGGAGTTGGCGACGCAGTCGGCCAATGGCACATTGACGGATACCGATCGCGCGGCGCTACAGGCGGAGGCTGAACAGATTCAGTCGCAGATCACCAGCACCCTGGAGAACACCCAATACAACGGCAAGAGTCTGCTCTCCGCCGACGCCACCGTCACCCTGCAACTGGGGCAGGATGAGGGCGATGCCCTGGATCTCGCCACCACCGATCTGACGGCGTCGTTGCAGAATATCGACATTTCCACTCAGGCGGGCGCAGAGTCGGCGCTCTCCACCATGCAAACCAATCTTGCTACCGTGTCCAGCGAACAGGGCAAGCTTGGCGCATACGAAAACCGCCTCTCCGCCGCCGCCAGCGTTCTGTCGACGGAGTCGGTCAATTATGAAGCCTCGCTGGCGCGCATACAGGATGCCGACATCGCCTCGGAATCAGCCAATCAACTGAACTCCCAGGTGCGTCAACAGGCCGCCCTTTCCGTGCTGACCCAGGCCAATCAGCTATCCGGGCAGGTGTACCAACTGCTGCAAAACTGATCGGCTCTATCGCATCGGCGTAAAATAGCGGGCCCCATGCCAGGCAATCCATCGGCATGGGGCCTTGATTTTTCACCCCCGGCATGCTCTTCTTGGACGCGCGCTCGCCTACTGTTTTCGGGCGCGTTTTTTTATTCCATTCGCCCTGTCCAGAGCGTTGCCATTTGCCATGACCTTGCGTGTAAAGCTCCTTGCCTCAGTCGTTGCGCTGCTGTGCGCGGCGGGCCTGCTGTATTGGATTGTTGCTCGTCCTGCGCCCTTTTCCGCACCGCCGCCGCAACAGATTATCAACGCCGACGCGGAGTTGAATCAGCGCGACGCGCGTTTGATGACGTCGTTGGAGACCGCCGCCGCCGCTTTGCGCCAGGGCGAGGATGCGCGCGAGAGTCTGAACCAACAGATGCGCGCATGGCGCAATCTGTTGATTCGCGGCATGGATCCGGCGCTGTTTGAAAAACACCTGAATGAGTTCCACGAGGCCAAGACCCAGGCCCGTACGCGGTGGCAAACCCTGGGCGGACTGCTCACCGAGAGCGCCGACATGAGCAAACGGGTGGAGACCATCCTGGCTGCTCATGCGGCATTGGATGAGCGTTTCCGCGCCGCCATTCGCACCTTTCAGCTGAGCGAAAACAATCCCAAGTTGGAAGCCGACGCCCAGGCGCGCGACCTGGAGTTGAGTCTGTATCAAGAGGTCGATTCGCTGCTGGCGCGTCTGCGTAAGATTCATCAGGACGCTATCTCAGGGCTGGAGGATCTGCTGCGCGCGCGCCAGAGCGAGCTGGAGGCCGCGCCGCTGGTGTTGCAGGCGCCTGCGCCCAAATTCCAAGACTACCGCGGCATCGGACTGGCGCTGATGGCGCTGCTGGCGCTGGGGGTGTGGGGGCTGCTGGATTGGATGACCGCCGCGCCGCTCAAACGCATGGCTACGGCGCTGCGCGAGCGGGCTGCGCAGATGCGTGCGGATGGCGAGGCTGACGCCGTGGCGTCGCTTGACGGACTTGATGAGTTCGCCGCGGTTGAACAGGGTGTTGAGCAGGTGTTGGCGGGCGCTGCGCGCAGTGCTGAGGAGATTCAAACTCTGCGTGCGCAGGTGGAGAGTCTGGGCCAGCGCGCCGAACGCGACGCCACCAGCGGGTTGCGTCATCTCAATGGTTTGCGCGCATGGTTTGATGCGCGCGTAGCGGCTGCGGTGGATGCCAGCGCTCCAGTATTGGACGCAGCGCAGGAGCCGGATCTGGATGCGCCAGCGACGGCGCCGAATCCTGCGCCGTCGCTGGCGCGGGTGTTTGTCATCGAGCCGGTTGAGTGGGACAAGTTGGAGGCGTTGTATGGCCCCCAAGCGGCCCTGGATCTGCGCCAGCGCATGAGCGAGCGGCTGGAGAAGGCGTTGGGCGCCAATGGCGCGGCGGCGCAGTGGGGCGCCCATGGTTTCGTCGCTGCGTTGTGCGACCCCACGGACGCGGACCCGCACACGCAGGCGCAGGCCGAGGCTGGGCGCATCTTTGCGGCGTTCGAGAAGCCCTTTACCGTGCGCGCGTTCGGCGTGGTGTTGCGTCTGCGCATGGGGGTGGCCATCGCTGCGGATGGCGAGTCGCTGGACGCGCCGTTACGCCGCGCCTGGCAGGCGTTGACCCAGGCGGCGCCGCAACAGAGTGTGGCGCTGTACGACCCGACCCAGGATCCGGCGCGTCAGGGCCTGTCCGAGCGCATGACGCAACTGCGCGAAGGGGTGCTGCGGCGCGAGTTGCGTCTCTACTTCCAGCCCATTGTGGACCTCAACCGTCAAGGGGTTGGCGAAGTCGAGGCGCTGCTGCGCTGGGAGCATCCTGAGCAGGGCGTGTTGGAGCCGGGCGAATTGATCCCCTGGGCGGAGCAGACCGGCGTGATTCGCGAAGTCACCCAATGGGCGCTGTCGGAGGCGGCGTCACGGCTGGTGAAGTGGGGGCACTCCGGCGTGAGTCTGGATATCGCCATGAACCTGTCTCAGCGCGATCTGGCCGATCCCAATTTTCCCGAACGTTTGGGACGTCTGTTGAGCGAACATCAGATCTCCCCACGGCAGTTGACCTTTGATATTCCCGCCGAAGCAGCGTTCAACCCGCACCTGAATCTGGAGCAGGCGCTGGATGGTTTGCGCCGTGTGGGCGTTGGACTGGCGCTGGACAACATCGGCCGCGGCGCGCAGCCGTGGGAGGCGTACTCACGTTGGCCACTGCGGCAGATCAAAACCGCGCCGGAGACCTTTGCCGCTCTCAATGACGCCGCCGGACATGAAGCCGCCATGCAGGCCATGGCGGCGTTTGGCCGCCATCTGGGCGCGCCGGCGGTGGCTAAGGGCATCGAGGATCGTCTCACCCTGGAGTTGGCGCGCAAAATGGGTTTCGAGGCGTTCCAGGGCTTCTTTATCAGTCCGCCGGTGGATGCGGTGGCCCTGCTCACCTGGATGCGCGAATCCCCCTGGAGCGGCGCCGCGTTTGGTTCCGGCGGGCGCAAACTCTCTTCCACCAGCAGCCGTGCGCAGTCAGCTCCGCAAGAGCCGCAGCAATCCGCGCCGCAATCGGCCAATCTCCCCACTGAAGGCTCCTGATCTCTCCCGCCTGGCGGGGGAGCCCCCCGCCGTCCGATCCCGCTTTGCTGCGCCTCGGCAGTTTCTTCCGGGGCGCGGCAACTCCTGTCCTTCGCTCGAGTTCTCCGGCCTTCGAATGTATCCCAGTGTATCCCGCATAATTATAACTTGTTGAATTTTCATGTTCTGATTTATTTATATTCACAATTATGAGTTGGCGCGATTCTCGCAGAATTGCAATCGAACCTATTTCAGAGCGCCCTGGTCCCGCCGTGGCGCGGCGAACTGAGCGCGGTGAAGAGGAGAGGTTGTTATGGGGATTGTGCTGGATCCGAAGATGCTGGCGCAGCAGGCGAAATTGATTAGCGAAGCGCGGGTGCGCCATCGTTCCGACTTGGCCTCGCGTCTACAGACTTCGCGATTTTTGTCCAATTTGGATTTGGTGCAAAAATTGACGGAGTACCGCGATGAGAGTCAACGTCTGTCGCGCATCTATGATTTGCATCGACGGCTTTCCGAGTCGCTGGACCTTGCCGGCATGTTGCAGGCGTTCTCGCTGTGGCTGCATCCGATGTTCGCCCATGAAATGGTGGGCTACCGCCATGCCGGTCAGAAACGCAGTCATCTGTGCTGTTCATCCCATGGCCCGCATCGGCAGACCATGGAAGAGGCTGCGCACTTTTTGCTCGCTGACCCGCAACGACGCACTGGCCCTGGGCAGATCGACGCCGTGGGGCTGGAGTACTGCTTTGTGCGGCTGGATGAGCCCATCGGCTTGGAGCGCTTTTTGATCATTCATCCGCCGTTGATGGCGACATTGCCGGATGAGTGCAGCGCCACGTTGCTTGCCGCTATTCATGAACTGCGCGGCCCGCTGGAGCGCGCGCTTGCGTATGAGGATCTGTATGATCAGGCGCGTCTGGATGCCCTGACCGGGTTGGTCAACCGCCGTGTGTTCGAGGAGCGTTTGCGTCAGGAGTTGGCCAATGCGGAACGCTATGGCCACCCGCTCTGCCTAGCCTATCTGGATCTGGACCACTTCAAAGCGGTCAATGACCGTCTGGGGCATGCCGAGGGGGACGCCGCATTGCTGTCGGTGTCGCGCGCATTGACCGAGAAAGTGCGCCATTCTGACTGTTTGGCGCGGGTGGGCGGCGATGAGTTTGCGCTGATTCTACCCAACACCGACCTGCGCAATGGGCGCATGCTCATGGAGCGTCTGTGTGAGGCTGTGGGCGCGCTGGGCATTCAAGCGCCTGATGCGCCGCCGCTGGGGGTGAGCATCGGCGTGACCATGTGGCGGCAGGGGCTGTCGTTGGCGACCTGGCGTGAGCAGACCGATGAGGCGCTCTACCGCGCCAAGGAGCAGGGGCGCAATCGAGTGTGCATTTAGCAATATATAGGCGGCAAGAGAGCACTGTTCTTGCCGGGAGATACGCCCAACTGATGTGTCAGGGTCCGCATAAATTGGGCGTTTAGACGAAGCCGCGCGATGCAAGTCGCGCGGCTTCTGTTATATTTCGTCATAAATAAACAAAGTTCAATGCAAAAGAATATTTATCAGGGAAGCTTATATATAAATCTGATAGAGTCATCGCCCGTAACTCCGCCGGGTGTTTGTTCGACTATTTTGTCGGACGGCGCGTCCTTTCATCGGCGAGCATTCATTGTCCCATCCAATATTGCTCCCTTCGTCTTTGTTAAGGTTTTGCGTCCAGCTCGATTCATCCTGATTTGTTTATGGAAAGGCCAGATCATGAACATGCATTGGCTGCGGATGTTCTCCATTCGCGCACGCCTGTCGTTCCTCATCGCCGTGGCGCTGGTTTCCATTGGCGTCGTTGGCGTCGTCTCCATCCTTTCCCAACGCACTATGCTGCTTGATGACCGCGAAGCCATCGTCAAAGGGCAGGTTGAGAGCGTGCACAGTCAGTTTGAAGAGCTGCACGCCCGCGCCGAAAGGGGTGAATTCAGCATGGAGGAGGCGCGTAATAGCGCCCACGCCGTGATCAACGCCATTCGTTACAATGACGGCAACTACCTGTGGGTCAATGATTTCGACGCCAACATGGTCACCCATCCCATCAAACCGGAATTGAATGGGAAGGATTTGAGCGGCGCCAAGGATCCCAACGGCGTTCCTCTGTTTATTGAGTTCGCCAAGCAGGCCAAAGTCGAACCGGGGTTTGTGCGCTATCAGTGGCCCAAGCCAGGCCATAAAAAGCCGGTGGATAAGATCTCGTTCGTCAAAGGGTTTGCGCCGTGGGGCTGGGTGATTGGCAGCGGCGTCTATCTGGATGATGTGGACGCCTATCTGGAATCGGCCATGTGGTCGTTCCTGGGGGCGATGATCGGGGTGGCGGCGTTTATGTTGGCGGTCGCCTGGGCGCTGAGTCGCAGCATTATCTATCCGTTGGAGATGCTGATCGGCATCGCCAACGCCATTGCTCGTGGCGATCTGACTGTGCGTCTGCCACAGTGCCGCAATGAATTGGGACGACTGGCGGGCGCTTTTTCCGAGATGATTCAATCACTGCGCGACATGTTTACCCAACTGGCCGACAACGCCGGACGGTTGGATGACAATGCTGCGCAACTGCAACAGGCCGCGACGGGGTTGGCCGCCAGCAGTGAGCAGATGACCGCGCAGACGCGGCAGATTGATCAAAGCGCCGAGCAGGTCTCAGAAGAGTTGAGCCAGAGCGTGGAGCGCGCCAGCGACGTGGCCAAGCGCCTGGATGTGGTGAGTTTGGCTGCGCAGGAGGCCAATCAGAATATCTCCCAGGTATCCGCCGCCGCCGAACAGGCCAGCGCCAATCTGAACGCTGTGGCCAGCGCTTCGGAGCAGGCCGCCACTGGCATGACCCATGTGCGCGAAGCCGCCACCCGCAGCGGCGCGCGTCTGCTGGAGGCGGGCCGCGCGGTGAAAGAGATGGGCGGCGCGTTTATCCAGATTCGTCAGCAATGTGAATCCGCCTCCGGGCGCGCCAATCAAGCCAGTGAAGAGACGGTGCGCAGCAGTCAGGTGGTGTCGGATCTGGCCGCTGCGGCGCAGCAGATCGGTCAGGTGGTGTCGATGATCAACAGCATCGCCGACCAGACCAATATGCTTGCCCTCAACGCCGCCATTGAGGCGGCGGGGGCAGGCGAAGCGGGCAAAGGTTTCGCCGTGGTGGCCAACGAGGTGAAGGATCTGGCGCGCCAAACCTCGGAAGCGACCAGTATGATCGCCACCCAGATTCAAGAGATTCAGCACAAGAGTCAGGGCGTGCGCACGCAGATGGAGCAGGTGACCGAGGCCATCGGCGAGTTGAGCCAGAGCAACCGGGAGATTCTGGACGCCATTGAGGGGCAGAGCGATAGTCTCAACCAACTCAATGCGACCATGACGGCGGTTTCGGAGGAGTCGCAGGAGGTGGTGCGACGCGCCACCGAGGCGGCCAGCGGCATCGAAGAGGTGAACCGTAACGTCAGCGAGATCTCCACCGGTATCAGCGAGGTGACGCGCAATGTGGCGCAAGCGGCCAAGGGGGTCAACGCCATGGCCAGCGACGCAGGCGAGGTGTCCCGCGCCAACCGCGCCACCACAGAGGATGTGTCGCGATCAGCGCAGAGTGTGGAAGGGGTGGCCGACAGCGTTGGCGAGTTGACCGACGCCGCCGAGCAGGTTAACGGCATCGGCCATACTCTGACGGACAAGGCGGCAGCGATGAACCAGATTGCCGCCACCCTCAAGCAGCAGATTGCGCGTTTTCAGCTTTAACAACAGAATAAATCAAAAGCAAAACTGCACAGAACGAGCAATGTTTGCGTGAGGTAAGTTAGGCTTGCGCTGACTATTTGCCGCCGACTGGTCGGCGGCGGGGCCTGGGGGCTGCGCCCCCAGCGGGGTTTGGGGCTGCGCCCCACGATTTGGCAGGATTGCCAAATCGGACTCGCGTTGCGAGCCCGAAGGGTGAGGGCCAAGGATGGCCCGAATCACGGTTTGGTCGTTGGGAGTTCGAGGGCAAAGCCCTCGACATCTTTCATCGCCAAAATCGCTCATGTTCAATTTTGAATTTGATTGAGTATAGATAGGCCGCCCGAGCTTGCGCGCGGGCGGCCAAAAAGAGAGCAATCCAAAGGCGTATCGCGTTACAGCGATGCGCCTTTTTGTTTCAGCAGCGCCGCCAGTTTGGGAATGTCGTTGGCGCCCAGAGCCTCTTCCACCGCCAATTTGACCCCCAGCGCGCTCTCCACGCTCATCACCAGAGTGAGATGTTGCAGCGAGTCCCAAGTCAGCGCCGCGCCGTTATCCAGAGCGTTCGCCACACTGTCGACGGGACAGCCGAGGGCGGTGGAAACGGCGTTAAAAAAGGCGTCGCGTTGGGCGCTCATGGTTGGGGCTCCTGCATGGGGTGAATGTGATCCGGGGCGGCCAGGTTCGACTCGCTCAGAGCCAGGCGCCAGAGCTGCGTATTGTCCGCCTGGGTTTCGTGCAATGTAAAGCCGTGGCGTGGATAAAACTCCGCCGCCGGGGCGTTTTTGGGGGTAGGGATGAACAGTCCCTCCAGCTGCGCCGCGCCACGGGCGTCGGCCCAGGCGGCGGCTTCCGCCAGCAGCGCGGTCTCCAGGCCGCGACCCAACACCCGGCAGCTCATCAGGAAGGTGTCGATGCGCACCCGGTCGCGGGCGTGGTGATGGGCGATGCACAACGCGGTTAGACCGTTATCGCCGAACTTGTCCGCCGCGCGCAGAATCAACAGCGCGTAGTCGGGGCTCTCCAGCATGCCGCGCAGGGCGGTTTCCGGGTGGCGGCGGGTGGTGAGGTTGAACTGATTGGTCTTATGGATCAACTCCAGCGCGCGGGGGAAGCTCACCTCATCCACGGCGGTGATGGCCGCCTGCACGTGCAGCCGCTGAAGATATTCATCCATGGAGACCGCTTGCGCCTGCAACTCCTTGCGCTGCGCCTGGGCTTGGTACATCGCGCCGCGTTGGCGGTCCTCACGGGTGAAGGTGAGCTTGTCGAACGCGCCGCAGCGCATCAGCGCATCGACATATTGCGAAGGGTCAGCGGGGGCCTCAATGGTGAGAACCTGCGGCAGCGCGGCGCGCATCTGCGCCCGCTCGGCGGGATTGTCATCAAAGAAGACCAGCGCATCCACGCCGATATTCAGCTCCTGGGCGATGGCGGCGAGATTTTGCGGTTTGGGCTCCCAGTTGATGCGCAGCGCGGCAATGTGTTCGCGGCGGATGAGCATATCCGGGTGGGTATCGATGGCGGCTTCGGCGTCTTCGGGATTGTTCTTACTGGCCACCGCCAGGATCACGCCGCGGTCATACAGGGAGAGAATCGCCTTGTGGAACTCCTGGAACGCCAATCCCGCGCCGCTCTGGCCCAGTTTGATCCCCGCCAACCCATCTTCGCCGATGACGCCGCCCCACAGGGTGTTGTCCAGATCCAGCACCAGACACTTCTTGCTCACCCCGCGCGCGGCGCGCAGTAGGGTGGCGGTGTGACGGGCGAGAAGGGGCATTAATTCGCTTGAGAGCGGCGCGCGCGCCAGTTGCCACATCTGGGCGTTGCGCGCATTGGCGTAGCCCACCATAGAGCAGGCGCGCTCCAGGTCCACAATGTACACATCAGGAATTTGTCGCGCGGCGTCGGCCAGCAGCCAGTTAAGGCGGGTGATGGCGGCGTCCTGGCCATCGGGTCGCATCGCCTCCAGCACCCCCAGCATGGGGTGGGCCGGGCGCGGGAAGTTGGTCAGCAGAATGGGCGCGGCGCTGCGTTGGCGGAAGCTCTGAATCGCGCCCATGAGTTCGGAGATGGCGGCGTCGGCGTGCTGCTCAACCTGCTCCTGGGTCAGGCGTAGATAGCGTTCGCACAGGGGCTGGCAGACCGTCTCCAGCTGCAGCGAAAGAAACAGCGCATCGCAGTTGGCGAGAGCCTCGGCCTCATCGGCGCTGGGGGCGATGAGGGTTTGATGCACGGCGTTGAACGGCCCCACATGCCAGGAGCCGGCAAACCCTTCCCGGGCCAGCTCCACCGCCAGATAGGGCAGCCACGGCTGCACGGTGATATCGGCCAGGAAGCCGATTTTGACCGGCGCCAGGTCGCTGCGCCCGGCCAGGGTGCGGGCGGCCTGCTGGTAGCGCATGGGCGAGGGGTCGGCGTCCAGCTCGCGCCACAGGGCGACGAGCTCTTCATCAGATGTGGAGGAAATGGCGTTCATGGCCCACTGTGTTGAAAAGTCCGAATCCGACAGAGGTGCGGACAGAAGCGCGAAACTGGACAGGTGGAAAATCGCGACATTTCCTGGCGCGAAGATTTGTTGATACGCAAATCGCAAGCGATTTGCTGGGCGGGGTCTGGGTTCCGCGACCCCAGCGGGTCGAGGAGGGCGCCCCACGGTTTGGCTTTTGATCTTCAGGGGAGTTTGAGGGCACAGCCCTCAACATCTTAAAACATCCACATCAGTATATCCTGAGCAAAAGCCCGCACAGAATAAAGCTTTCCCACCCGTCAAGCCACCCATTCCGTATACAGATTGTCGAACGTGGGCAGGGGATCGACATCACTCTTGGCCAATTTGACGATGGGATCGTCGGCGACGCGGGACAGCAGCGGGGCGATGGTGGGGTAGAGGCGCGTTTCGATCAGGCTGTAGGCGGCGCGATCACGCAGCAGAAAGTGACGCTTGAGGCGATTGAGATAGCGCAGGAACAGCGCCGGGTCGCTGACGTAGTGAATCACCAGACAGGGCAGGCGCACGTCGAAACGTCCGGTGCGGGTGTACATCACATGGCACAGATTATCGCGACGGCCCACCCCCACATGGCGGCAGTTGAGATAGGAGTCCTTGCCGCGATGGGCGTTGAAGATCTCTAGCGCTTGATCGGAGAGGCCACGGGCGATGGCGTCGGGGTCGGTGGTCAGATAGCCCCATCCGGGCAAGCCGATGTGGGGGATGATGCGCACCTGCGGATCCAGCCGGGTGAAGCCAAGCCAGGTGAACACCTTTTCGGCGGTCTCGTTGGCCGAGGTGTTGAGAAACGCGTAGCCGGGCTGGGCGATGATCGCCTGCAGCAGCCCTAAGCTCTGCGGGCGATAGGCGTCATCCACCACCCAGGTGGTGACGTTGCAGATGCGGCGCTCCTGGCCGTTGATGATGCGGCGGGCGTAGAGGGCGCCGAACAGGCCGACGATGCGCCCCGCTTCCGTTTGCAGCATGAAGCCGTTGTTGGGCTTTTCCGGGTCCCAGTGGTGACGAAACGCGGCGATGCAGGCGGCGTTGCCCAGCTGCGGCAACTGCTTGGCGCGGATGTAGTCGCAGGCGTCGGAGAGATCGAAGTCGGTGATGGGCTTGATCTGCGCCGGGGGCGGCGCCGGAGTTGGAGTCACGGTTGGCGTCGGCTCGGCAGTCTGGTTCATAAGGCGTGTCCCAAGGCGGCCAGCATGGCGTCCATGCCTGGTTCCGTGACCGGGGTGAATGTCTGCACAAGATTCTCCCGCGCCTGCTGCAACTCGGTCTCAAACTGCGTTTGCGGCATCTGCTCAAAGTGGGCGATGGCGGCCTGCAAGCTGGCGGCGTCGCCTGCGGCGCGATGCAGATAGGGGGCCTGGAACAGTGGATCATTCTCCAGGGTTTCGTTGATGCGCAGATGGATCACCGGCAGCCCCAGCGCCACCGCGTTCATCACCGCGGTGGAGCCGACGTAAAGGGCGGCGTCGGCTTGCAGAATCGCTTGATTGAGATCCTTGGGCTCGCTGGCGCCGAAGGGGCCGTCCGCAGTGAGCGCGACGCCAGACTTCTGCGCCAACTGTTCGGTGGGCAGGTCGACGGGGTGGCCGCGCAGTAAAATGCGCACGCTGGGGATTTCGCGGGCGATGGCGTCCAGCAGCCGAACGGCATCGATGCTGTGGGCCAAGCCATCCATCAGGGCGATGAGTGTGCGAATTTTTCTCGGCGGGGCGGCGCGTTGGGGCGTGATGCCCGACAGATCCGGCCCACGCAGCGCACAGCCGGCGCGAGCCCAGGCGCGATCATGGGCGCCGAGGGTCAGGAAGGTGCGCCGCGCTTCTGGTCCGGTGCAGAACATCACCCCCGGCGCCGGACGGTGGCGACGCTCCTCCTCGGCCACATAGTTCTTCAGGTGCGACGGCAGCACCGCGCAGTGCAGGAAGCCCAGGCTGGGGCGTTTCTGCTGCGCGCAGAGCCGGTTCCACGCCTTCTCCCACGGATTGTTCTCATACAGCATCACCACCCCGGCCAGAGGGTTCCAACGCAACGCGCGGCGGGCGGCGGCTTCGGTCATATAGCAGAACTGCTTGTGCACCACCGCCTCACGGCGTAGATCCCAGCGCGTCAGGGCGCGCAGATCCACCCCAGCCAGACCGGGCGGCATTTGAGGAATGCGAATGCGGGTGAAAAAGGCCCGCGCGGCGGAAGTCAGCAGATCCCACGGGGTGAGAAAATCGCCCACCGAGGCCACGGTGATGTCGCCCACGCGACGGGCGGCGGCGGTGGAGCCGTCGGCGTCGTGAATGATGCCGCCGATCACCAGCGTCTTCAGGCCGCGCTGCTGGGCGTGATGAGGCAGGGGGCCCAGATAGGCGTCGCTGTAGCGGCCCGCTTCGGCGCTGCGATTGAGCGGTCCGGCGTGGAGTAGGGTGAGCGACAGCAGGTCATGGTCGCGCAGCGCCTCAGAGGGCAGCGGCGCACGGCGCGCGGCGCGGAGAATCGCCCAGTGGCGCAGCAGCTCCAGGATGCAATGGAGCAGGGGTTTAAAGCGCAAAATCAGCGCCTGACGCAACCAGTGCAGGCGAGCGCGGGGGGCGATCTTCACCCGCCAGCCGTGGCGGCGGGCGATGGCGGCGATCATGCGGGCGTCGAAGGGGTCGCTCACCGCGCTGGCCAACTGGGTTGCGCCGCCCGGGGTGGCCAGCAGGGCGTCCCAGCGGGCGGCGAGGGTGAGTTTGTCCAGAATCAGCGAGCGAAAGCGATCCCGCGAAGCCATCCAGGTATAGAACCAAGCGGGGTTGTGCGGATTGGCGGCGGTCAGGTCAGCCGACAGCTTGAGGGTGGCCTCCCGCGCCATGTGCGCGCGCTCGGCGTCCAGCCGCGGCAGCGGCAGCTCCTGGCCCGACGGCGCCTCGCCGGGGTAGGCGGGCGGACGCACGATCAGCACATCCGCAGGCGCCTGAGTGGGGTGGGCGCGCAGCCACAGCGTGCGGGGAGTCTCCAGCAACGCCCTTAGTTCTCCAGCACCTGACCCAAGGCCATGTACTTGTCAAAGCGTTGCTGCGCCAGCCCTTCGGGGGAGTATTGATCCAGGTCGCTCAAGCCGCCGAGAATCTGCCGCTTGAGATAGATGGCGGCGGCCTTGGGATCGCGGTGGGCGCCGCCGGTGGGCTCGGCGATGATGCCGTCGATGACGCCCAGCTCGCGGATCTCATCGGCGGTCAGGCGCATCGCCTCGGCGGCGCGCGGCGCTTCGGCGGCGTCTTTCCACAGGATCGAAGCGCAGCCTTCGGGGGAGATTACCGAGTAGATGGCGTACTGCATCATGTAGACGCGGTTGCCCATGCCGATGGCCAGCGCGCCGCCGGAGCCGCCTTCGCCGATCACCACGCAGATCATGGGTACGGTCAATTGCGCCATCTCCTTGAGATTGCGCGCAATGGCTTCGGCCTGGCCGCGCTGCTCGGCGCCCTTGCCGGGGTAGGCGCCCTGGGTGTCGATGAGGCAGATGATGGGCAGACGGAACTTCTCGGCCATTTTCATCAGGCGCAGCGCCTTGCGGTAGCCTTCCGGTCGCGGCATGCCGAAGTTACGCTCCACCTTCTCCTTGGTGCCGCGCCCCTTCTCCTGGCCGATGACCATGACGTCGCGGCCATCGATGCGGGCCAGACCGCCGATGATGGCTTTGTCGTCGGCAAAGGCGCGATCGCCATGCAGCTCGCGGAAGTCGTCGAACACCATCTCCAGGTAGTCGCTGGTGTAGGGGCGATCCGGATGGCGGGAGAGCAGGGTCTTCTGCCAGGGGGAGAGCTTGGCGAAGATATCCTCGGTCAGACCGCGCGCCTTCTCCTCCAGCAGGGTGATCTCCTGGGCGATGTTCAGATCGGCGTTGGCCGAGGAGAGATGGCGCAGCTCATCCACCTTGGCCATCAATTCGCCAATGGGACGCTCAAATTCCAAAAAGTTGCGGGAGGCCATAAGCCGCAAGCTCCTCGCTGAAGGCGGACGCAAGGTCGCCGAATGGTTTGTTCTGGTGACCGACTAAAATAGCGCGCCTGGGCCCGGCTGTGAAGGGAAGATGGCGTCTAATGCGCATTTCACGGCGGGCTTTTCGACACGGCCCGCCGCGAAAGCGCCAATTTTTCCCACCTGGCGGTTACTTCTTGCTCTTGAGGGCGTTCTGTAGCGCTTGTCCAGCCATGCCGCCGCCCATGGCGCCCATCTGACCGCCCATCTGCTTATCCATACCCAGGGCGCCGCTGGCCGCCGAACCGGCGATGGAGCCCGCCTGAGAACCCACTTGGGCGCCGGAGATGGACACGCCGCCGGTGGTGACCGCCTGACCCGCCGCGCCGCCCAGCACCTGGCCGGTCTGGCGTCCGGCGTTGGAGCCGCCGGTGACATAAGCGCCCGCCGCGCCGCCAGCGGCCGCGCCCATCTGCTGACCCATGCCGCCAGACGCGGCCTGGGTGGCGCTGTTGACCGCCGAAGTCGCCGTGGCCGTGGTTTTGGCGGCGGCTTTGGCGGTGGGAGCAGCCTGGGTCCCTTGCAATAGCTGTTGCGCCGTTCCGGCGGCGGAGAGGGCGTCGCTCAGACCACTGGCGGCGGCGGGGGCGGCGCACAGCAGCAACAGGCTGGTGGCGGCGATGGCGGAAGCGGAAATAGCGCGCATGGGGATACCCTTTAGGCAAAAATAGTCGTGCGGCGCAGCCTTGTGCTGCGTCGGGCGCGATGGCGTCAATCCCCCTTATGCGCGCATTTCTCTATTGGCGCAAGGAGCTGACCGAGCGAAAACGCGCCGAGTCTGGCCCAAACTGCCGAATCAGCGCGTCCAGCAGGGCGTCGGAGGGCTGTACGCGGAAGTTGGGCCCCAGCGCCAGCCCCACCTTGGCGGATTCGCTGCGCACCCACAGCGCCACCTGACACCCGGCGTTGGATTGGTGCTCGGTAAGCAGCGCCTCCAGATCCGCCATGGTTTTCTCGCTCAGGGCGGTGGCGGGGGTCTCCAGACGCAACTCCTGACACTTCTGGCTGCGGAAGGTCTCCAGCGCGCGCACCCGTTCGGTGGTGATTTTGGGCTCTTCGCCATCGGTCTCCATGGCGCCGATGATCACCACCGGGTCGTCGGACTCCAAGATTTCGCGGCTGCTGTTGTAGGTGTCGGGGAACACCACCCCCTCCACCTGGCCATACATATCCTCCAGAGTGAAGAACATCATGCGGTCGCCCTTGCGGGTGCGGTGCAGTTTGCGCTCGGCCAGCACGCCACAGATCGCCACCGGGATGCGACCCTCCTCATCGCGTGGCTGCTGATAGGCGTTCTCGTGCTTCTCCTTCAGCGTGGCGATGTTGTCCAGGCCGTAGTCGGTCAACTCCTCCTCGTAGCGTTTGAGGGGGTGGCTGGAGATGTAGAAGCCCAGCGCCGCCTTCTCTTGATTCAGACGCTCCTCTTCCGACCACTCCGGCGCTTCGGGCGGACGCCACGCGGCGCCGAAGGCGTCGTCGTCGTCGCCATCCTCCTCGACGTCGTCGAACAGGTTCATCACGCCGTGCTTCTGATCCTCCTGGTGGCGCGCGCCCATGCTCATGGCTTCCGGCAAGCCCAGCATCAGGGCGTGGCGATTGCCCTCGCACAGGGCGTCGCAGGCCCCGGCCTTGATCAGGTTCTCCAGCATGCGTTTGTTCAGGCCGCCCGCTTCGGCGCGGCGACACAGATCCAGCAGGCTCTCAAACGGGCCGCCCTCACTGCGCGCCTTGACCACCGACTCCATGGCCGCCTCGCCCACGTTCTTGATCGCCGCCAGACCGTAGCGCACGCCCAGCGCGCCGTCGTCGGTCTCCTCCACGGCGAAATCCACCTGCGAGTGGTTGACGTCTGGCGGCAGCACCGGGATGCCCAGATCGCGACATTCGCGAATGAAGTTCATCACCTTGTCGGTGTTCTGCATGTCCGCCGTGAGGGTGGCGGTCATGAACGCCTCTTTATGGTGGGCCTTGAGCCAGGCGGTCTGGTAGGAGACCAGCGCGTAGGCCGCCGAGTGCGACTTGTTGAAGCCATAACCGGCGAACTTCTCCATCAGGTCGAAGATGTACTCGGCTTTGCCGGTATTGATCTCCAGCGTCTTGGCCCCCTCCATGAAGATCTCGCGCTGACGCGCCATCTCTTCGGGCTTCTTTTTGCCCATGGCGCGGCGCAGCAGGTCCGCGCCGCCCAGAGTGTACCCGGCCAGGACCTGGGCGATCTTCATCACCTGCTCCTGGTAGAGGATCACGCCGTAGGTCTCTTTGAGAATGGGCTCCAGTTGGGGCAGGGGGTACTCCACCTGGGTGCGGCCATGCTTGCGATTGATGAAATCATCCACCATGCCCGAGCCCAGCGGGCCGGGGCGGTAGAGCGCCACCAGCGCGACGATGTCCTCAAAGGTGTCCGGCGCGAGCTTCTTGAGGATGTCGCGCATGCCGGAGGATTCCAACTGGAACACCCCGCGCGTCTTGCCGTCCTGCAGCAGCTTGTAGGCGGCGCGGTCGTCGATATCGATGTGGGCGATGTCGATGGGCTCTTCGCCGTGGACGGCGCTGCGGCCATTGATGATCTTGATGGCGTTGTCGATCACCGTCAGGGTCTTCAGGCCGAGGAAGTCGAATTTGACCAGTCCGGCCTTCTCCACGTCGGACATGTTGAACTGCGTCACCGGCATGGGCGAGCGCGGATCGCGATACAGCGGCACGGTGTCGGTGAGCGGTCCGTTGGAGATCACCACCCCGGCGGCGTGGGTGCCGCACGAGCGCGGCGAGCCCTCCAGCGCCAGCGCCATCTCCATCAGTTGACGCACCTCCGGCTCGTCGTCCATCAGATAGCGCAGGCGCTCCTCCTGGGCGATGGCCTCGGAGAGCTTGATGCCCAGCACGTTGGGGATCAGCTTGGCGATCTTGTCCACGCGGCCATAGGGCATCTCCATCACCCGCCCCATATCGCGCACCACCGCCTTGGCCTGCATGGTGCCGAAGGTGATGATCTGCGCCACGCGATCGGCGCCGTACTTCTCCTGTACGTAGTGGATCACCTCTTCGCGGCGATCCATGCAGAAGTCGACGTCGAAGTCGGGCATGCTCACCCGCTCGGGGTTCAAAAAGCGTTCGAACAGCAGGGTGTAGCGGATGGGGTCCAGGTCGGTGATCTCCAGCGCCCACGCCACCAACGAACCGGCGCCGGAGCCGCGTCCCGGTCCCACCGGGATATCCTGGCGCTTGGCCCACTTGATGAAGTCCGACACGATGAGGAAGTAGCCGGGAAAGCCCATCTGCACGATGATGCCCAGCTCATAGTCCAACCGCTCCCAGTAGCGTTTTGCCACCTCGGCGCGCTGCTCTTCTTCAATGTGCTCCAGGGCGCGATTGTCCAGCCGTTTCTGCAAGCCGACTTTGCACTCGTGGGTGAGCCAGGAGACCAGATCCTCCCCTTCCGGGAGTTCGAAGTCCGGCAGCATGGGCTTGCCCAGTTGCAATTGCAGATTGCAGCGTTGGGCGGCCAGCAGGGTGTTGTGGATCGCTTCGGGGACGTCGGCGAATTTCTGCGCCATCTCCTCGGGGCTGGCGAAGTGGTGGCCTTTGCTTATGCGCTGCCTTTTCTCCGCATACAGCGTGCTGGTATCGCCGACGCAGAACAGGGCGTCCTGGGCCGGTTGATCGTCGGGGTCCATGTAGTGGACCTCGTTGCTGGCGATGAGCGGCAGATTCAGCTCATAAGCCAACTCCATGGCGGCCTGGTTGTAGGTTTCGTCGTCACGCTCGCCACAGCGTTGCAGCTCGATATGGAAATTGGGCGCTTCGCCATCGCGGCCAAACAGCGTCGCCAACTGGTCGGCCAGGGCGCGCGCCTCCTCCAACTTGCCCGCCAGCAGCAGACGCCCCACGCCGCCCTTCTTGCCGCCGGACAGGCAGAGCAAACCGGCGGCGTTTTCACGCAGTTGCGCCATGTCGATGCGCGGTTTGCCGTGGCTCCCCTCCAGGTGGCCCAGGGAGATCAATCGCATCAGGCTGCGCCAGCCAATCAGATCGCGGCACAGCAGCACCAGTTGGTCGCGGGTCTCCTGATCGGGGCGGGTATTCTTGTCGCTATGGTCCGGCACCAGATAGAGCTGTGCGCCCAGGATCGGTTTGAGTCCCGCTTTCAGGCAGTCGCTGTAGAAGGGGATGGCGGCGAACAGGTTGCCATGGTCGGTGAGCGCCAGTGCGGGCATGCGCTGCTCCTTGGCGCGGGCGATGAGCGCTTTGGGGCGGGTGGTGGCGTCCAGCAGCGAGTAGCCGGTGTGGACATGCAGGTGTACGAATCCAGCATGGGCCATGATGAGCGGTTTCCGTTGCAGCAAGGTGGCGACGAGCGAAAAAAAATCCGCCCAAATGGCGGCTGGCGATAGTATAGAACATGACGCGCGCGGCGCCATCCCCATCAACGCGCTTTGGCAAACCCTAGGCGGAATGCGGGTTGCAGCGGTGTGACGAGAAGAAAAAATTGACGTGGCCAAAAAAAGTTTGTGTCTGACCAAAGCGCGGTGTATAGTGTCGATCCGTTTCGGATGAAGCGGAAAAATTTGGGGCGTTAGCTCAGTTGGTAGAGCAAGTGACTTTTAATCACTGGGTCGTAGGTTCGACTCCTACACGCCTCACCATTTAGATACAAAGAACCCCGCATACTCCAAGATGCGGGGTTTTTTGTTGCCTGAAATACGCTAACAATTTCAATGCTTAGCGTCTCAATGAAAAATTCAGAAATTCTCTCCCAGCCCCCCTCAGCAGCTAAATTTTCTCTGATCTCCGCCATTTTCTCCGCGTCACTGGACTTTGACGCCGAGGTCCAGTGTCACTGGACTTCCACTGGACGTTGTGTGATTTCAGTGTTTTACAGAAAATTCTTAATCTGTGGGTTTCCGTTAGCTGATTGGTTGGGCGTGTGGGGCAGGTTTCGGAAATGACTACTTCATATTTTGGCATAATTTTCATAAAATCAGATGTTTGATCTGATAATGCGTCGTCTTTATACGGTCTAGTTCGATGGCAAAGATTTATCTTATTGCTGTGAGATATTTTCACTCGACCGGGGAACCGGTGACAGGATCGATGCTAATGGGTTTGCATTTTTTCCGAAAATTATGATTGCATGAATCACAAACCCCATAATACACGCTTAAATTTTCTCCGGAAATAAGCTCAGGCAAGAGCTTTTTTTCCAGTGCGATCTCGGGTGGAACCCACTTGGAGCCGATTTTTATGGAAAGGCACAGACTGCACTGCTTATGCACTGCTGGAACATTTCCAGAGTTTGCCTGAATTCCAGTATGAAGATGGCGGTGGAGTTTTTTCTCCATTAGTAGCCGGTGACTCATGAAGAGATCATCCTCATCCACAATGAGACTCATGATCATGATTCGAATAACGTCAGGTGAATCACATCGATATGTTTGAAGCGTTTGCCCCCTGCCTCGTCTTGCCGATCGGATGAGTAAATCAATGTAAGATTTAGTGGATTCACCCTGGATGAAGTCGAGAAGTGGCTTCCCAATCACATTTTCGCTGAACAGCTTTTCTGTTCCATTGTTTGCTTCAGCAAAGCGACACCAGTCGTCATTGACCTCTCGAATGATATTGTGGTGTTTCGGTTCAGTTGGAAAATGACAAACAAGCCGTTTATAATGTGTAGATAATAAGCGGAGGTTTGTATGGAACGGAAGAAGCGGAGATTTACGGCTGAGCAGAAGGTAGGCTATGTGCGCCGTCACCTGGTCGAGAAGGTGGTTCTCTCGGATCTGTGTGACGAGGCGGGCATTCAGCCCAGCCAGTACTATCGCTGGCAAAAGGCTTTGTTTGAGAACGGCGAAGCGGCCTTGTCTGACAAACGCGGCCAAAAGGCTTGTGACCGACAGATTGCCGAACTAGAAGCGAAGTTGGCAACCAAAAATGAAGTTATGTCCGAGCTTCTTGAGGCGCATGTTGCGCTAAAAAAAAGTCTTGGGGTGAGCTGAACGGCTGCTGGGTGGAGCCGGACATACGGGATTCGGTGGTGGATTTCGTGGCGTTTTGGTCAGACAAGAGCGAAATCGACACGAGCCGAATTATCAACTGGATAGGCGTGCAA
>NZ_LVJN01000010.1 GCF_002109495.1 Magnetofaba australis IT-1 | reverse complement strand
ATGCAGGCGTGGTGGCGGTCAGCCCCTCTTCAGTGCTGCGTGTGCTCAGAACTGCCGGGCTGATGCGTCGTTGGAGCCCACCGCCCTCGCAGAAGGGCACAGGGTTCAAACAGCCTTCGGAGCCGCATAAACACTGGCATGTGGACATCTCCTATCTGAATATCCAGGGGACGTTCTACTATCTGTGCAGTGTCCTGGATGGATGTAGCAGGTTTATCCTCCACTGGGAGATTCGTGAGTCGATGAAGGAAGATGAGGTTGAAGTGGTCCTGCTCCGAGCTCAGGAGGCCTATCCGGAAGCTAAGCCGCGGCTGATCTCAGACAATGGGCCGCAGTTCGTTGCCAACGATTTTAAGGCGTTCATCCGGGAATCCGGCATGACGCATGTGAGGACTTCGCCTTACTATCCGCAGAGCAACGGAAAGCTGGAGCGTTTTCACGGTAGTTTGAAGCGTGAGTGCATTCGGCCTCAGACGCCATTATCGCTGGAAGATGCCCAGCGGGTTGTGGGAAAGTACGTCGAGCATTACAACACCCGGCGGCTCCATAGCGCCATCGACTACGTCACCCCACAGGATCGCCTGGAAGGGCGGCATGTGCAGATCCTGGCCGAACGAGATCAAAAGCTTGAGGCGGCCAGAGAACGGCGTCGGACGACGCACCAAAAGCAGTCTTTTCAGCCATCCCAAAAAATGGCTGAAAAGGCGAACAGCTAACTGATATTTTGGTTTAGACGGTTGTCATGTTTCCGCTGAACCAGCACAGTGGCGGTCAAGACGGAGAATGACATTTAAAGCATTGGTTCGGTTATGGTCAGTCATGATGCTAGCGTCAGAAAAATGGGGCGTTTTCACCATTTATCATACTGTTCGAGCAGAATCTGGCGCGGTCACTAAGTCTGCTTTGAGTGACAGATCGCCACGAAGGCATTGCCTCATAAATTAACTTTGAACCAAGTTGATCTGCAATTTCAACATGATTTCCCATGGCAAGTCACGTTGTGAATTTTAGCGAGAGATCGAGATGTGAGACAAAGATGGTGAAGCTCTTGGTCGCGGAGGAGAGCAACTTGTCATGAGCTGATCTTGGAAGTTGATTTGCCTGTTTCAGCCAGTATGTTGGCCACTCTGGTGGACTTGGGTTGGAAAAGAACTCTTTGGGTAAATCATCAGGCAGTGCTTGATTGAGATTTCGGGCAATTACCGATGCGCCGAACCGAGATCCTTCCAGCAGGTAAAGCAATCCCAGGAGGGATGCTTCATCTTCAAGGAGGCAGTTATCCAGGGTGAATGCAAACGGGGCAGACCCTAGTTGACGTAAGTCAGAAGACAGAGACCCAGAACGAATCTGATACTCGGTTACCCACTCAAACTGGTTAGCCTTGCCATGCACAGAGTGTTCGAATGCTGTAAATGGACCAGCCAACGCTGCTAGCGCATTGGTGTAGAGGCGCTTATCCAATTTTGGGGAAGTGAGGGGGGCAAGGAGAGGGTGCCGATCCAGTTTTTGATGAATGGGCCAAGTGGCCTCGCGCAGAGTTTTTAACACAACGGATTCAGGCGTCACTTGCATAATCTAAGCTCCATAAGTAGCGCGCGTAGTTTCAACGCCAACATACGGGCCTCGCGAGACCATGGCCTGGAGTGCCCCATTCGTTTCTCAATCCATTTTTCAAACGAGTGTCTAGGGGCGATTCCCAATGCGCCGTCATGATGCTCAAGAGGTTTATCCGGGCGTCCGCCCCATGATATTTCATGGATATGTTCACCGCGTGTGAGGTAAAGGCGGAAATAAGGGCATTTGGGGGCGAGGATCGATAGCGCCAGAACGCCAGTTACTTCGGAAAGAGGAAAACGGGAGATAGTCAGGCTGACTGAGTCTGTTGAGGCGATAAGATCAGACTGGTCATGACAGAACCACGCATCCAGACGAGTTAATGCGTCAGCGCCAATATCCAGTCCTGAGGTAAGATAATCATTGTCCAGGCACAAAACAGCGCCATCTGCTTGAAACCGTTTAATCAACCAGGCGGAAAACTCCGGCCACGCGTTTTCCAATCCGCCCATTCTCTCTATCAGTCCTTGAACTTGGTGTAGAGAGTGATCAATGCCATCAATCATGCGTAGGCGTGTATGAGTCTGAAAACTGGATACCGCAAACTCATGCGCCTTCACTCTCTTAGAGATTTGTTCAAGAATATACAGTGGAAGATATTTAGGCTCTCTATGGTGGGCGGCGATGAGGGCGACCAGTTCACCATTTACCACAATTGGAAATGAGAGAGAGGAACGAACCCCCATATTTGCCAGGTAAACTTGGTGTATAGGAGAGACGCTGCGCAGGTCAGTCCATGTCAAGTCGGGCTTCAGATCATGAAGAGAAATAATCGGCACAGACGCTTCCTGAGAATCAGGAATTGAACGCCATGGATTTTGTTTGTATAGAACTCGTGCAATGTGTGGAATGTCACTGGCAGGGAAACGCAATCCAAGGTAGCTGCCATAAGCGTCTTCTTGTCGGCACTCAGCCCGCACCTCTCCATCATGATCTTCACGGAAAGCATAATAGAGAACTCTTTGAAATCCGGAGAGCGACATCACGTAAGAAATGACAGACTGCTCTTCAATCAAAAGCTCTTCAGGTGTATGTGGCTGATTCTTTGCAAAGTCATGATGTCGTATCGGTGCCGATGATGCGGATTGAAGGCTAGGATGATATAGTTCAACCATTAAGCTCTCATCTGCCCCTCTCACCAACTGTGCAGAAAGCTGCGTATTTGAAGGCTCGTGATATGCATCGGTCAGCAATCTGTTGCCAGAATCTATCTTTGGACGTGATTCAGGCAAGCGCAGAACCTGACTAAGCTCACAATTCAGAACCGACTTTGGATCAAGGTTTAGAAAAGAAGAAATATTTGAAGATACATGGGTTATGGTTTCATTTGCGCCTGTGACAAGAAGGCAGCCATGACCTTGAATAGCGCCTGAGAGGTGAAGCTGTTCGCTTTCACATTCAGTCAAAAATCCCCGCGGTATAGAATGAGAGTCCATAACGCTTATCCATTCTTTGCCAGAAGATCTTCAAAGTGATCAGATTCTAAAGGACGTTGTAGCAAATAGCCCTGGACAGTTTCACATCCATGCTGGCGTAGCCAATCAAGCTGTTTATGGTTTTCTACCCCCTCTGCAACGCTGCGTAATCCTAGAGCCGTCGTTAAGCTGAGAACTGTTAGAGCAATGGCTTCATCCTCTGGATTTTCACCCAACCCATCGACAAAAGATTTGTCAACCTTCAACTCCTTAATTGGAAGGCTCTTAATTCGACTTAAAGAAGAGTATCCAGTTCCAAAATCATCTAAAGACAGCTCAATCCCACTCTTTGCTAAGAATTCTAAATTGGAACGAACTGCATCATTGGAATCTAGTAACGCATTCTCAGTTATTTCTAAATGTATGAGGTTATGTGGTATATCAGCATCATTGATCTTTTTGACGATCTTCTGAGCAAAGGTGGGCTCTTTCAACTGGCGAGGGGATACATTCATAGCGATTGGCGGTGGAGAAAGTTTGTTGTGTCGCCACTCCTTGACTTGTTGAATTAACATGTCTTCCACAAACATGGCCAACTCATGAATTAGCCCACAAGCTTCAGCGATAGGAATGAATTCTGCGGGAGAGATATCCCCCATATCTGCATCTCGCCACCTCAGTAACGCTTCTGCACCGATCATGGCGGGCTCTTCGTTTAAATTGTATTTTGGCTGGTATACAAGGCGTAAGCGTTTGGCTGGTATAGCACTCCGGAGCGCTTCTTCAATAGCTGCGCGTTTTAGAAGTCGAACATGCAGATCCGAGCGGAAAAACTCAACCCGACTGCGGCCTTGCTCTTTGGCTCGATACATGGCGACATCGGCCGATTTAGTCAAACTGGCCGAATCTTGTGCATCATCTGGGAAAAATGCAATGCCGATGCTGGCGGAGATGTGAAGTTTATGTTGCTTCACTTGGAAAGAGGCGGAGAGGTCATCCACAATACGTTCAGCCACATGTTCGGCCAACTCTTCGTCGCCGCCAGTGATGATGACAGTGAATTCATCTCCACCTAGGCGAGCTACTGTATCGACGTCTCTAACCACCTCTTTCAAACGCACAGAAGCTTGTTTAAGAGCCTCATCTCCGTATTCGTGCCCAAGCGTGTCATTGATTGTCTTAAAATTATCCAAGTCGATAAACAGAAGAGCAACTTTTAAATTCTGACGTCGGCCCTGAGCCAGCGCATGGCGCAGGCGGTCCTGAAATAGCGCTCGGTTTGGCAAGCCAGTGAGCACATCGTGGGTTGCTAAATACTCCGCTTTCCTCTGCGCGTTCTTGATGCTGCTGATATCAGAAAAATTGATACAAAAAACTCTGTTTTCCCATCTTCCCCTTCAACGCGATTGATTGTCTGCCACTCGGGAAAAATCTCACCGTTCTTTCTGCGGTTCCAGATCTCCCCCTGCCAGGATCCATTCTCAGCCAACTGCTGCCACATGTTAGCGTAGAACTCATTCGAATGTCGGCCAGATTTGAGAATATTGGCTCCTTTACCTACGGCTTCAGAGAAGCTGAAACCAGTCACTTCGGTGAATGCAGAGTTTACGGTTTGAATGATCCCGGAGGGGTCAGTCACAATGATAGCTTCTCCAGTTTGATTGAAAACTCGCGCTGCAATGCGAAGTTTTTCTTCAGCCTCTTTATTCAGAGTTACATCTTTTCCTTCAACAATGAAAGCAATGGGTTTACCCGTCTCATCTTTCACACATTGGTGGTTGCATCGTATGTGCCTACGCCGTGCTTCATTTTGAAGCAAAATTTCATTTTCAATTATTCCGCCCTGACGCAAAGCTTTCAGATCGGATTCCCACATCTCTTTAGCAATGGCTTCCTGCAGCAAAGAAAAGTCGCTTTTACCCTGATACGCTTCTCCTTCCAGCCCAAAGCTTTCTAAGAACCTCTTGTTTGCATACGCGTAATCTCCATTGGCGTTCTTCGTGGCGAAGAGCACCGTGGTTTTCTCCATCAGGACTTCTAGCTTGGCTTCTGATTCTTTTAGGCGAGCTTTTGTTTCGACAACTTCAGAAACATCGACCAGTGTAATGACGATGGTGACTATAGCGCCATTATGGTCAAACCCTGGGGCCACCATTAAGTGATACGTCGTTTGATCCATCTCCAAAATACGGGACGCACGGTCACTCTCGGCGATGACGGAATCTATCAGTGACTCTATATCACGGAGTGCTTCAGGAAGACGTAGCTTGGCGACGGCCTGGCTTATCAATGAAGGACGCAAGTCAAAGCGCCGTCCCGCAACGGCGTTATACCGGCTCAGGAGCCCCTCCTGGTCAAACACCAGGATAGGAAACTCCAATGCATCGTAAAGATGCGAATACTCTGCATTCAAGGAGGTGAGTTCGAAACTTTTTATATTGAGTTCCTCGTTGACGCTGACCAGTTCCTGGTTCGAGGCCTGAAGCTCCTCGTTAGCAGCTTCCAACTCTTCATTAGTGGCTTGCAACTCTTCGTTGGCTGCTTGAGCCTCTTCGTTTAACGCTTGCATCTCCTCGTTGGCGGTCGCCAACTCTTCAACAAGGGTCTGCATATTTTCTCGGGTTGCGACCAACTCACTTTCCAACGTTTCATCGGGGTCAACATGAATTGCGCCGGGGTGGAGTTCATCTGACGGCTGAGATACAGGTTCAAAGATTACGATGGACATCGGAATAACGCCATCAGATGCCGGCTCTATACAGATGCGGAGAAGCTCATCGCCAATTCTCCGTTTGCGTCCAAACACCCTTTTCTTCGACTTCTGACATCGATGAAGCAAGGCTAGCATTTCACCTTGTAATGGCTCAACGACGACATCGCTTATGACCAAGCGTGTGCTTCCAACAGGAAAAGATAAGAAACGATCCACATGTCCCACGGTATGCTGAATGATACCGTGGGTATCGCACAGTGCTGCGGTGACATGGAAATGATCAGCTAACGTGTTCAGGAACAATTCTGTTTTGCGATCACGACGCTGAAAAGTTCCCTTGGCGCCTATTGCTGGCTCGTGGTGTTCCGCCGGGCGGGACTCCCCAACTTTTGTGAAGAGTCTTTCTCGCCTTTTAAGTGGTGAAAAATGAGCTTCTGCCTGGCTAATGTTTTCTGATTTTCCGAGAAATAGAAACCCATCTCGTGTGAGGCCAAAGTGGAATGTTCTCAGTACTTTAGCCTGAAGGTGTGTGTCGAAGTAGATCATGACGTTGCGACAAGAAACAATATCGAGCTTCAAAAATGGCGGGTCGCTGACTAGGTTGTGACGGGCAAACATGATCATATCGCGCAAGAGCTTGTTAACCTCGTACTCTTTACCAGTGCATTGAAAAAAACGCTGCAACCGCGCTTCATCAATACCGCGCACGCTCTGTGCAGGATAGATCCCGCGCCTTGCAATATTAATGGCCTCTTCGTCAATATCAGTGGCGAAAATTTGAACACGATATTGCCCAAGCTTATCACCTAAAGCTTCGGCAAACATGATTGCAATACTGTAGGCCTCTTCTCCTGTTGCGCAGCCAGCGACCCAGACTCTGAATTCTGCGCCCGGCGCTCGTGAATCACAAAGATCACGAATGATTATTGCTAAGGCGTCAAATGCCGTCACATCCCGGAAAAATGACGTCACAGAAATAAGAATATCACGAGAAAGAAGTTCAAACTCTTCTGGATGATTATCTGTCCAATCAACGTATGATTTCAGATCCTTGTTTTCGGTTGCAACCATACGGCGGTGTACGCGACGAAGCAGTGTGCTGGTCTTGTAGCCACTGAAATCTTGCTTCATGTGTTGTTTGAGCTTTACCAGAAGATCACGAATCAACTGGCTTTCTAGCAGTTCCTCAGGTTCTGGGAACGAAAGAAGGTGATTGATTTTCTGGATGATCTTATCAGGGGGGAGAATGTAATCCGCAACGCCTTCATTGATGGCGGCTTGCGGCATGCCATCATATTTTGCTGTTTCAGGAAGTTGCGCTATGGTTATGCCGCCAGCAATTTGAATTGCTCTGAGGCCAGAAACGCCATCCGATCCAGTTCCTGAGAGTAGAATTCCAACCGCGCGCTCACGCTCTTCTCCCGCTAGGGACATGAAAAACTGGTTGATCGAAGGCTTGGGGACAACGTCAGGAGACGTGGTAGTCAGTTGTAGGTGACCGTTCTTGATCGAGGCATTGGCGTATGCTGGAACAATGTACGCGATGCCCGCTAAAACCTTATCACCCTGAGCCGCCTCTTTAACGTCAAGTTGCGTTTCCCGGCTCAAAATCTCGACCATCATGCTGCGGTAGTTGGGAGATAGATGCTGTAGAATGACAAAGGCATAGGGTAAGCTAGCATCTATTGTGGCAACCAGTTGTGAAAGAGCTTCAAGCCCTCCGGCAGACGCGCCTACAGCGACAATGACAGGGGTCTCTGATGTGGGATTCATAAGCCGCTTCTGAGGAAAAGAGGTTTGATCTAATTTAGCGTGTGGAAATGAAGATTACGTGCATAGTTTATAAAGTGTCTGCATCGGAATGCTGCACAAATATATTTTATTATGGCATGGTTCAATGGATAGGGCAATGAATCACAAATTGCCGATCGCTTTGCGTGGCAACTATTCAGACCCCCAACACCTCCCGCTGCCCAGCCCACTCAACCGGCAGCGTCTTCATCAGATC
>NZ_LVJN01000009.1 GCF_002109495.1 Magnetofaba australis IT-1 | reverse complement strand
CAAAAGCGCGCTGCAGAAACAAAAGCTTCCTGCTCAAATAGCAAAACCGACCCTTCCTGAAACTGGCGATCCTGCCCACTTGCGGCTCCGGGAGAGGCGGACGCTCCGCTATCCCTGTGGAAAACGAAAACACGTTTCCCACAGGTCTGCCGCCTCTCCCTCATTCTGAATCTCAAGTGTGTTGAAAAGATGTTTTTGTTCGTTTTTTTAAAGACAAAGGAAAACGGCAAACCCCGTTGTGCGCTACGCGCCCAACCAATGCCCAAGTGATGCATTATTGCGGCGCCATGGTGCTGCATTTTTCGGGCGCCATTGACAAAGTCCACCTGGGCGTGTCCGGGCGCATGGCTGAGGGGAACAAACTTCTCTTTCAGATGCAGACGCTTGCCGCGCACATACTCCTTGACCGCGCCATATTTCCCGTCGTAGCCGTATTCATCGCACAGCCGTTCATATATCCGCTGCGCGGTGTGGCGCTCCTTCTTGATCTTCTCCAGATCGTTCTTGAGAATCTGATCTATGAACCCGGTGAACGGCCCCAGTTTGGGCAATCTGACCGGCTTGCTCCGCTGGTAGCCTGGCGGCTCAGGGTTCTCCATCATTTTGCGCACCGTGCGCGGATCCAGCTCAAAAGTCTCCGCCGCCTTGCGCTTGCTCATCCCGCCTCTGGTTACCGCCAAACGCACTTCTCTGTACATGCTCACTGAATAGGGTCCGTCTGCATAAAGGTACCAAATCCACCACAGGGGATCTGACACTGAGTTGATCTGGCAGGGCTATCAACGGTTTTGGTCCTCCCGATGTTGATGGTGTTTCATGCTGCCGGTTTCAGGGGAAGGATTCCGACGGAGTCACGGAGCTTTTCCTCGGAGAAATCGTACTCGCCGAGCATGTTGATGTGCGCCCAGGAGATGGGCGAATGGGTGGCGATGAGGCGACGCAGATTCTCCTTGGCGCCGTCGTCAGGGGCTTTTTCGAGTTGGCGGGTGAAGTAGAGATAATTCCAGCAGATAATGCTGTTCTTGATGAGGCGGTTGCAGGCCTCGGCGATCTCCTGCTCCTCCTTTTCGGACTGAGTGAACTCACGGGGATTTCCAACGGCAACGGCACGGGTGAAGCGGTTGGCCAGCTCGACCTTGTTCAGTTGCTTCTCGATGGCCTGGCGGAGTTCAAGATCATTGACATAGCGTAGGATAAACAGTGACTTGATGATCTGACCAAAGGCTTTAAGCGCCTGATAGAGCGCGTGTTGCCGGGAATAGGAGTTGAGCCGCCGAAAGATGTCAGAGGCGCTGTTCTCCTTGAGCTTGATGGTGGCGACCAAACGCAACAGGTCATCCCAGTTTTCGCGGATAAGGGCCGCGTTGATGGTTTTGTCAGGCTGGATTTTCCAACTTTCATCCGCCCGCTCTTTCGGCTTGAATATGTAGAGGGTCTGCTTCCCAATCCCCTTGATGCGCGGGGCGAAGGAGAAGCCGAGCAGATGGGTAAGACCGAATACAGCCTCTGTGTAGCCATGGGTGTCTGTCGAATGGATGTCGCTTTTTATGACATCATTGTGCATCAACCCGTCGATAACATAGGCGCTTTCGCGGTCGGCGGCGCTGATCATCAGCGAATGCCACAGGAGATGACGCTCGTCGACGAAAGTGTAGGCGCTCACGCCCTGCCCTTGGCCGAAATATTTGAACGAGCGGCTGGCGTGCAGACTCTCGCCGCGCACCTCGAACTTCTGTCCATCGCTGGCGGTGTGCAACGCCAGCGTATCCCGGCGGTAAAGATTGGGCAGCTCCATGTCGTCCATGGCTTTGACCACCCTGTCATTGGCGGCGCGAATGTTGTCGAGCGAGAAGCGCCAATTGACGGCGTGCTCTAACTCATTCTCGGTAATGCGTGAGGAGATCCGGGCCATTTTGCGCACGCCGATGCCGCACCCCAATCCGATGATCCCAGCCAGGAGCGCGGGATGGGAGGCCATCTGCTGGAAATGGGTTTGTTGCCAATGCTCAAACGCATTGAGCATGCCGCAGTGGTTGTTGATGGTTTCCAGAACTTGCGCCAACGGCACATCATGCCGTTGTGGGAACAACTCCCCAAGTGGGTCGGCGCTACTGGCGTCAAGCGCGGGTGTGGCAATATGGAAGGTCCCGTTGGCGCGGATTTTCAGATACGGATTGTCGGCGACGCGGCTGTTCGTCGCTCGGTATTGTGTGTAAAGCGCCGCATCCAACTTCAGCAGAATCGGCTCAGGATCGGCAAGCTCAGTAAGGCCCGCCCGCTCCAACAGAGACGTCTTCTCCCGCTTCCAACGCTTACGATCAATGAGATAGGCGTCCATCGGGCGGTATTTGTAGGAGCAAGCAAGATTCAGATCACCAGACTTGATGGCGCCGGTGACATGCTGAAACAGAAATACCTTGTAGAGAGAGGGGCGGAATGCGCCATCCCCACGGCGCAGCATCGCGCACTCATCCGCATTGAGAAAACCCACTGGCGCGCGTTCATCGATATTGCCGTCACGGGTCTTGAAATACGCCGCGGCGATGACCAGCGCCGCAGAGCGGTCATTCGATTCGAAGGCGAGTGCCCGCAAAATGGGGCTCAGGCGGTTTTGCAGTTTCAATGAATGGGATTCCAGCATTTCAAACCAGCTTCGATCTTGTCCGCTGATTTCCAGATCAGCTCTCAACCGATCGAAGGCGTCGGTTTGGTTGCGATCCAGTAGTGTACGAATTTGCACGATTTTCTGTGTATCCGATAAGTCGGCCGCATCCGTCAGATTGCGAATTTCGCGGATCACGCCAAGAACCGATGCGTCCAGATCATTCATGACGGCTTTGAACTGCTCCTGCTGACTCTTGCGGTTCTCCAGCAATCGCTCCTTGTGCTCGCGGGAAACGGTTGTTTGGAAAGACGCCATAACACTGAGCCACAGATCGGCCAGATTATCCTGCATGCGGAAGTGCTGATGCGCTACGAAGGCGGCGGCGTGAACATAGCGGTCTGCCTCAGCACGCTGCTGGAGTTGAAAGATGCGCGCCTTCAGAACGCTCCCGGCAAAGTAGCGGACACCGGCCATGCCGAGATCAAGCACGCACAGAATGCCTTCGAGCCGACCGTAAAGCGCCGTCAACGTTTCAAAATCCGTAATGCTTTCCTTGATCCGCGTCGGTTTCGTTGATTGCGACAGCTTTTTGAGCAGGGTCAGACGATAGCGGTTCTGATCATCCGATGTGCTGAACAGATCATCCAGGAGATCGCGCGCTTCACTGGTGAGATGAGCATCCATCAACGCCGCCAGCTTTGCCTTACGGTCATGTAAGCCACGGCGGATCAACTCTGTCAAACTGCGGGCAGTTGGTACCTGAGAACGGTGTTGGATCAGGAAATCCACACAACGGTCGAGAATCAGCCGGGGCTTGAGATGCATCCGCGCCATGGTTGCAATCTCGGCAGCGATGATCGTTTCCGCCTTTTTGTCAAAAGAGGTGAAGCCGTAAAATTCGAGAATGCGGCGCTGATGTCGCAAGCGGGTGGTTTCGGTGTAATCCGTCGTTCTGAAGGGTTGATCTCCCAGATGGAGTTGATGAGCGGCAAACACAATATCGCGCTCGTGGAAATCCTGTGGCTGATAAAAGCGCTTGGTCGCTTTGAAATATCCACACATCAGCAAAAACCCGATCTGACCGCTGGGCGTGCGCAGTGTGGCGGCGATATCCATCAACCCTTTGGGCAAGAGGAAAAACTGTTTGCGCTCTCGATGATCGAACTGCGGCGGCTTGTCGAAAGCCTCCTGTTCGCTCGCGGTGAGGATGCGCATGCGTGGCATAACAGACCTTGGCTTGGGTGGCCGGAAGGGGACGATTTTGAACAGTGGCGAAACACCTGTTCAGAAAATAGCTTGATCCATTATAGGACAGGGGTATAATTCCGTACAGCCATTTCGTAACAATCGCAACGCCCGGACGCGCCATGCCCAGAACCTTCGCTTATGCCCGTGTCTCAACCGTTGAACAAGAGCCTGAGAATCAGCTTCGTGAGATTGAGGCGGCAGGCTTCAACATCGAGTCCCACCGGATTATTACGGAAACCGTGTCCGGATCGATGGCCATTGCTCAGCGCAAAGGATTTGCCCGTTTGATCGATAAAATGGAGCGGGGGGACGTGCTTGTTGTCACTAAACTCGACCGACTCGGACGTGACGCCGTTGATGTCAGCACGACCGTGGCCAAGTTGGAGATGATGGGCATCCGCGTGCATTGCCTGGCCCTGGGTGGAATCGATTTGACCAGCTCCGCCGGGAAGATGACCATGCACGTCATCAACGCAATCGCCCAGTTCGAGCGCGACCTTCTCATCGAGCGCACTCAAGCGGGGCTCGCCCGCGTCAAAGCGCAAGGCAAACCGCTCGGGCGACCGCCAGCCCTATCTCCTGATCAGCAGCAGACCGTGCGCACGCTCATTGAGAATGGCGAGCCGATTTCAGCGATTGCACGCCAGTTCTCCACCAGCCGACAGACCATCATGCGGATCAGAGATCAAGCCTGAGTCTGTGGTGGGTTTGGTACCTTTATGCAGATGGACCCGAATACATCCTCCCACCCCCTGACCCGGAAACTCTATGACTGAGTTTTCTGAGTTAGAGAGCTTTTTCTGGTGTGGGATTTTTGGACCGCCATTTTTGGACGATCCAAGCTGTTTCAGTGATGCATTTTTACGGCGCCATTCTCATTGAGCGCATCAAACGATTCAAAGCGGGGAGCCGGGACCATGAAGTTGCGTCGGGCGTAGCCGACCAGCCCCTCGACCTTGCCTTTGTCGTTACCTCGCGCCGGGCGGCCAAAGCGGCTATCGAACAGGTAATGGGATTGCAGCCGGATCATCTCTTCGGTCAGATCTCGGCGACCATCCCGGTAAACTTTGACCACGGCGATGCTGGTGTTGTCGTACAGAATGCTTTGGGGAACGCCGCCGAAGTGATCACAGGCGGCGTTATGCCCCGCACAAAACGCTTCCGTGGTTTCCGCGGGGAAGCCCATAACGAAGCTGTCGTCGCTGTAGGGCAGACTCATACAGAAAAAGTGGATCTTGCGCTCCACGCCGCCGATCACGCCGTGCGTTTGCCCAAAGTCCACCTGGGCGTGTCCGGGCGCATGGCTGAGGGGAACAAACTTCTCTTTCAGATGCAGACGCTTGCCGCGCACATACTCCTTGACCGCGCCATATTTCCCGTCGTAGCCGTATTCATCGCGCAGCCGTTCATATATCCGCTGCGCGGTGTGGCGCTCCTTCTTGATCTTCTCCAGATCGTTCTTGAGAATCTGATCTATGAACCCGGTGAACGGCCCCAGTTTGGGCAATCTGACCGGCTTGCTCCGCTGGTAGCCTGGCGGCTCAGGGTTCTCCATCATTTTGCGCACGGTGCGCGGATCCAGCTCAAAGGCCTCCGCCGCCTTGCGCTTGCTCATCCCGCCTCTGGTTACCGCCAAACGCACTTCTCTGTACATGCTCACTGAATACATCCTCCCACCCCCTGACCCGGAAACTCTATGACTGAGTTTTCTGAGTTAGAGAGCTTTTTCTGGTGTGGGATTTTTGGACCGCCATTTTTGGACGATCCAAGCTGTTTCAGTGATGCATTTTTACGGCGCCATTCTCACACCGCTTTGCAGGAGCGCCAGGCTATCACATCGGATGGGCCGCGCGCGCCGTTCACCTGGCAATTTTCCGCCACATTGGCCGCCGAGTGGATGCCGGGCTTGTTCCCTGAACAGTCTCAATAAGGCGGCCATGAATAGCGGATAATACGCACTATCTGAGGGTGTGCTATCCGTTCAGCAGAAACATCTGAAAGAGAAATCTCATCTCACGCGAC
>NZ_LVJN01000008.1 GCF_002109495.1 Magnetofaba australis IT-1 | reverse complement strand
CGCCAGCCCGGCGATCCCTTTGCGAAAATCCACCGGTTCTCGACACAGATAGACATCCGGCAGATCGTTGGCCGGGCGCATCATGATAACGACCACACCGCTTGCAACAGCTGTCGCCAGCCTGGCGCAGAGTCGGGTTCCAGCAGATCCAGCGTCACGCCATTGGGCAATTCCATTCGACAACGGCGCTCCGGCAGGGCGTCGGGCTCCACCGTCAAACGCGCAAATCGTGACTCCGCCTCGAACGCTGCATCCAAAAGCCCTTTGCGCCTCAGCTCGCCTTTCTGGTTGTAAAACTCCTGAACATCCAACCCTTGAGCGTCGGCATACGCCTTCAACGTTCCGCCCGTCCGCTCGCTGGCGCGAACGTGCTCAAGCCAATACCGCTGCCGCTCCGTCAACTCTGTCGCCATGGCTTCCTCCGTTATGCATCCTGGAAGGCATAGCGTGACGGATCATTCCAGACAGGGGAACCCTGCGGTTTACGTGGCGCTTACGATCAAAACGCGGATAACCCGGCATACTCCAATTCTTTCTCATCATTTCATGAGGGAGGCTGGAGATGCCCAACAAGAGGTTATCCATGCGCAAGATCAAGGAAATCCTGCGACTGAAATGGGAATCCCGCTTGAGCAATCGGCGCATAGCCGAGAGCGCGAGTATTGGGCGGACCGCAGTCTCCGAATATCTATGAGGTGTCCTGGCAATAGTGGACACTCCCGTACCATCGATTTCAGGCTGTTTTCATAAACTGCTGGGCAAATACGGCTGGCGACAAATACCCCAGCCGGGAGTGACGGCGCTGCCGGTTGTAGAAAATCTCGATGTACTCCTGGATCGCCGCCTTCGCCTCCTCACGCGTGGTGAATTTCTGATGGTGGACCAACTCATTCTTCAGGCTGCCCCAGAAGCTCTCCATTGGGGCGTTATCGTAACAATTGCCCTTACGAGACATTGAGGCCTGCATTCCAAACTGCTTCAAAATCGCTTGGTAATTGTGGGCGCAATACTGGCTGCCACGATCTGAATGGTGGATCAGTCCTGGAGGCGGCCGTTTCTGCTGAACAGCGCGAAACAAAGCCGCTCCCGTAAGCGCCTGAGTCATCCGCTCTCCCATGGCGTATCCAACAATCTCACAGGAAAAAACATCTTTTACGCCAGCTAGATAGAGCCATCCTTCCAAGGTCGCAACATACGTGATGTCGGTCACCCAGATCTGGTTGGGCGCTATTGGTGTAAACTCCTGACCAAGCAGATTTTCTGCTACAGGCAAAGTGTGATTGGAATCCGTGGTCGCCTTGAACTTGCGCTTTTGTCTGCAACGTAAGCCCAACTCCTGGCGTAAGCGCACGATACGATCCCGCCCTGCATCAAACCCTTCGTCAGCCAACTCTTTCTGAAGCCTGCGAGCGCCATAGGTCTCACGGGTGCGCTTATGCGCAGCCTGGATGGCGACTTTCAGGCGCTCATCCTCAATATCTCTGGCCGATGGCGGCCTGTTGAGCCAATCGTAATAACCGCTTCTGGAGACGCTAAATACTCGGCTCATCGTCTCAACTGAATAGCGGGCTCGCCACGCCTTCATGAACGCGTATTTTGCAGCGTGTCCTTGGCAAAGTACGGTAAGCGCCACGTAAACCGCAGGGTTCCCCTGTCTGGAATGATCCGTCACGCTATGCCTTCCAGGATGCATAACGGAGGAAGCCATGGCGACAGAGTTGACGGAGCGGCAGCGGTATTGGCTTGAGCACGTTCGCGCCAGCGAGCGGACGGGCGGAACGTTGAAGGCGTATGCCGACGCTCAAGGGTTGGATGTTCAGTAAGCGTCCAGTAAACCGCGTCAGAGGGTAGGCTTGGCCTTCGGGGTCATGTCGGGATTGAGGCTCCAGGGCAGCAGCGCCTCGAAATCCGCTACGGTCTGCGCCGCCGGTATCTTCTCGAACAGATGCCGCAGATAGGTGAATGGCTCCAGGCC
>NZ_LVJN01000007.1 GCF_002109495.1 Magnetofaba australis IT-1 | reverse complement strand
TGGCCGCCCGGCCATCCAGTTGGAACACGAAGAGGGAGCCGCGCCTCTCCTGGGCGGCATCATCGAACTGACCCTCGACTACGAGACATCTTCTCCAATTTCCTGAATAACAACCCGATAGACGAGAGGATTCGACATGGCCCGCAGCTATGGCTCGAACGCTACCCTATTGCTTAAACGGGAGGGCAGCTACGGCTCCATCCCCACGGGCGACTACATCCAGATGCCCTTCAACCGCTGCACCCTGAGTAGCGAGCAGGGGCTGATTGTCGATCCAGTGCTGGGTCAGGGACGCGACCCCCTGTCGCCGCTCCAGGATGTCATCAACGACGAAGGCGACATCGTCGTGCCCATGGATGTGCGCTATCTCGGCCTGTGGCTGACGGCGCTGCTGGGCAATCCAGTGACGACCGGAGTGGGGCCCTACAGTCATGAGTTCCACTCAGGAGGCGCATCCATCCCCAGCTACAGCGTGGAGGTGGGGCTCTCCCAGGCGTCCTCCTTCTTCATGCACCAAGGCGTAAAGGCCAACACCCTGGCCCTGGAGTTTCAGCGCTCCGGCGCGGCGGCGGCCACGTTGGGCGTCATCGCCCAGGGCGAAACCCGCAACGGGACATCCCAAGGCGGCACGCCTACTACGCTCACCTTCAATCGCATCAGCCAGTTTCAGGGCAGCATCAAACGCAGCGGCACGCTCATCGCCAATCTCACGGCGGGTTCGCTGACCTACTCCAACAATCTGGAGAAGATCGAGACCATCCGCAATGACGGACTCATCGATGGCGCCGATCCCACCATCGCCGCGCTCACCGGCAAGATCGATGTGCGCTTTGCTGACACCACGCTTGTTGATCTGGCATCCAACGGTACGCCGGTGGATCTACAGTTCGCCTACACCATCGACGCCGACAACAGCGTGGTGTTCGACTGCCACGAGGTCTATCTGCCCAAACCCAAGCTCACCGTGGATGGTCCCGGCGGGGTGCAGGCGAGCTTTGACTTTCAGGGGGCCAAGAACGCCACGGCGGGGCGCATGCTCACCGTGACCCTCACCAACGACGAAGATGGGAGCGTGTACCTGTGATTAGCCTTTCTCAGCCCAAAGAGCCGTTTGATTTGGACCTGCCCTACGGCGTGACGGTGACGGTCAAACCCCTCACCACCGCCGCCATGTCGCTGTGTCAGACCGCCGCACGCCGACGTTTGGAGCGGGAGTATCCCGAAGCCGAGGAAGGCGAGCAGCGCGAGGGGCTATTCCACGCCTATCTGATCCAAGAACTGGCGACCAATCACATCACCGCGTGGAGCGGCGTCGGTAATGACAATGGCGGTGAAGCGCCGCTCAATCGCCAGAATGTCATGGCGCTGATGGACCGCTATCCCATGGGCGAGCGGTTCTATCAGCTGTTCACCTTCCACCAAGTGATGCTCAACGCCGCAAAAAACGGATCCGCGCCCTCTGCCGCTGGCATTTCCAGCCCGGCGGAGGGCCAGGGTACTGCCGAGAGTGTGTTGATCGCGGCGAGCTCTGCGCCCGAGGCCAGCCCGGACTGAACGGTAAACTTTGTCCCAGCCGGGAGCATGCGCCGCGCAGCATCGAGGAGCAGCAGGTGTTTGAGGTTGTCCTGGCGTGTCAGAGTCAGCTCCGTGTTGCGCCATCGGGACAAGTTCTTGGGCTCGATATGAGCGTGGCGCTGCAGATGGCGGATGCCATGGGGATGGAAAGGGCTACGGCGGCGGAGTTGCTGCCCTGGGCGGAGATAGGGATGCTTGAGGTCATGCGCAGCAACAAAAAAGAGGCCGCCCAATGAATACTGATATTGGTGGCCCAAGGAGATGATTCCTCAAATGACCTCGCAGCAGTAAATATAAATATTATGATTCTCTAATGTCAAGTGAAAGCCATGACCCGCACCCAGCACAGCTACAGCATCCGCCTGTCCGTTGAGCAGGGCGGTAAGGTCAAAGCCGAACTGGCCGACATCGGCGCCAGCGGCGAGCGCTCTTTTCAGCGCATCCGCGCCTCCAGCAACGACGCCTCCCGTGGTCTGGAATCCCTCACCAGCCGCGCCACTTCCCTGCAAACCAATATCTCTCGCCTCACCGGCATTATCGCCGGACTCACCGCCGCCGGGGGGCTCACCGCTCTGGCCAATCGCGCTATCACCGCCGCCGACGCCATCGGCAAAACCGCAGACCGGATTGGCGTGGGCGTGGAGTCGCTCCAGGCGCTGCGCTACGCCGCCGACTCAGCGGGAGTCTCCCAGCAAACTCTCGAAATGGCGCTACAGCGATTCACTCGGCGTACCGCTGAGGCTGCCCAAGGGACCGGTGAAGCCAAAGCCGCGCTCCGTGAGTTGGGCATCTCGGCCAGGGATGCCGGTGGCAATGTCCGTGATACCGAGGACCTTCTCCTCGACGCCGCCGATGCGCTCAAAGGTGTCGAAAACCAATCCGACCGCGTGCGTTTGGCGTTTAAGCTGTTCGACTCTCAAGGCGTAAAGCTGCTGCAGATGCTGCAGAACGGCTCTGAGGCCATGCGCGAGACCATGCAGCGCGCGCGGGATCTGGGCATCGTGCTGGAGGAGGAGCTGATCCGCAACGCCGAGGAAGCGCGCAATGAGCTGGATACCCTGGCCAAGGTTCTCGATGCTAACCTCTCCCGGGCTCTGTTAGATCTGGCTCCGGCTATTTCGGATGCCTCAACCTGGCTGGCGGATCTGGCCAGCGATGGGGGGGTGGCGTATGAGAAATTCAAAGCCATCGTCACCGGTGACACCAACTTCGAGAACCTGAGTCTGCGCGCGGTTGCCGCCACGGTGCGGGAGTACCGAGAGGAGGTGGAGGCGCTGCAGAAGATCATCCAGGTCAATGAGACTCACCGGGATCTGTTCACTGGCCGGGACCGCATGAGCGATGGCGCGCTGGAAGGGATGAAAGCCAAGCTGGCGGAGAAGGAGCGCATCCTGGCCCAATGGTCAGCGAAGCTGGCCATGATGCGCGCGCAGAGTGGTTCGAACAAACCCGCTGGCGCGCCCCCCGCTGACAATCTGCCCGATCCTGAAGCGGCCAAAGCCGCCGCGCGGGAGTTGGCGCGCATTGAGAGCGCGTTACAGGATGATCTGGAGAAACTCCGCTCCGCCGGCCTGTCCAAACGACAACTTCTGGAGGAGAGCCACACCGAGGCGCTGCTCAAACTGCGTGATCTGCGCGACAAGGCGCTCACCGATGCAGAAAGGGCGCGCATCGACCAGGCAATGGAGAGTCAATATGAGCGTTATCGCCTGGAGCGCGCAAAGCTGGTGGCTGTTGAGCGCGAGTATCTCGCTGAACTCAAGAGTGAGATCGCCCTTCATCAGCAAGTAATCGACGGCAAGATCCCCCTGGAGGAGTTGACCCGACGCCTTGCTGAGGCTGAGCGCGAAGCGGCCATCCAGAAGGAACTGAGCAACACACTCTCGGAAACCGGCATTCAACTCGGCTCAGAGCAGGCGCGCGAACTGGAGCGGCTCATCCGCGCCAAGGAGCAAGCGACGCGCACCACTGAGGAGATGACTGAGGCGGAGGAGAAAGCCGCCAAGGCCGCCAAGAAGGCAGCAGACGAACACAAGAAGGCCCTCGAAGCCTACGAGAAGAGCCTTAACGCCCCCTTTGAGCGCGCCGCAGAGGGCATTCAGAACGTTTTGACCGACGCCTTTGAGTCAGCGTTTGATGGCAGCCTGCGCAGCGCCGACGATGTGGCGGATGCGATGAAGCGCATCTTCATCCGCGCCGCGGCGGAGATTGCGGCGGCCATGGTGATTCGGCCAGTCATCGGTTCAGTGATGGGGTCGGTCGGGCTGGGCGGCGTGGCGCAGTCCATGGGGTTGTCTGCTCCCAGCATCACGGGGCTCAGCGGTGGCGGCGCGGGCAGTCTGTTCAATATCGCCTCCACGGGCAGCGACCTGTTCTCCGCCTTTGGCGGCAGCTTTGGTTTGCAGACCAGCGGTATTGGCGGCGCCATCAACGCTTTCGGCGCATCCAACCTCGGCATGGCCTCGCTGACGCCTCAGTTCTATGTCCCCTCCATGGGCATGACGGTGACGGGCTCGGAGTTGGCTGCGATTCAATCTGGTCTGGGCTTTGAGCTTCCCGCCACCCAGGTGGGCACGGCGGTAACGCCGGGTTCCAGTATGTTGGGAGCTGGCACCGCCATGGGCTATCTGGGCGCGGCTGGATTGGGCTATGGCGTGGGTTCCATGGTGTTTGGTTCTCAGGAGGCAGGCATCGGCGGCGCATTGGGCTCCGCTGCGGGATACGGCATCGGCTCCTCCATGGGGACCATCCTGGGGATGGCTGGCGGTCCCGTGGGAATGGTGCTGGGGACGCTCGCCGGGAGCTTCATCGGCGACCTGTTTGGCGATGACGAACCCTCACCGCCTGCCATTACAGTATTCTTCAATGGCATGGAGCATCCTTGGGCTGGGAGTAACCATGTCAACATCGGCAACCTGACCAGCACCCGTAATGCCGATACGCCGGTAGATGCCGTCATCGCCATGAGTGAGGGGCTGCGGGGATTGATCACCCAGGGCGGGTTTACCCTGGGCGAAGATTACACGGTTCACGAACTGGGGCACGTGGGGTGGCACGCTGAGAAGGGCTACTCCGATAGCGCCACCGGCTTTGGTTGGACGGCGGAGAACTTTGGTCAGACGATGTTGGGGCTGTTCGGCGGCAATCTGGCCAACGGAACAATTCAAGGCGCGGCCCCCGCGCTCAAGAACGCCCTGAACAACGCCAGCGACTACACGGAGATGGAGCGCATTCTCACCGAGTGGTCCGCCGGGCGAGATCAGATGTTGGCGGTTTTAGAGGGCGTATGGGCGGAGCCCACCGATGCAATGACGCAAGCCGAAGCGGCGGTGCAGGCGCTTAGCTCTCAGTTTGACCAGATGGCAGCCAACGCCGATCTCTACAATATCGCCCTGGAAGAGGTAGACGCCGCAGAGGCGCACGCAAAGGAGCAGATGCGCAGCCAGTGGCAAAGCGAGATCGAGGACCAGCTTCTGCAACTGACCGACCCCTATGGCTTTGCGCTCAAACAGCTGCAAGAGCAGCAAGCTGGCCAGATCAAGGCCGCTGAAGCGGTGGAGATGGGCGCTCAGGCGTTGTCGGATCTGCACACCGCGCAATTGGAGGCGCTCAGAGAGCAGTATCGCATCATCCCGGAAGTGGCCTCGGAGGATGTCACCGCAGCAGAGCGCGCGGCGTTGCAGTGGGCGGAAGGAATCCGCCGGGATCTACTTGGGGTGATGGACCCCATGGCGCTGGCGTTTGAGGAGTTGGACGACTGGTATACCGAGCAGTTGGCCCAGGCGGAGCAGTATCAACAACAGACCGGGGACCTGACGGCGCTCTATCGCGCCAGACAGCATGCCATTCAAGAGGAGTATGCGCAGATCGCTCCCGCATTGGATGAAGAGGCGCTCGATTCTCTGGACGCGCAACAGCGGCAGGCGTTGCAATGGTCGGAGTCGATCAGGCGTGAGCTGCTGGGGATGACCGATCCCAGGGCCCAGGCGCTGGAAGAACTGGAGCGGTGGTATGCAGAGCAGCAATCTCTTGCTGAACAGCATCAACAACAGACCCTGGAGCTGACGGAGCTCTACCTGACCAAAAAGCAGGCCATAGAGGAGCAGTACGCCGAGCAGGCTGTGGCCACCGCCAATGGCGTGAGCGTGAGAATGCAGAGCGCCCTACAGGGAATCAATAACACGCTGCTGGGGCTGGAGACGGGGAATCTCTCCACCCTGACCCAGGCGGAGCAGCTGGATCTGGCCCGAACCGCATACAATGGCGTGGTGCAGCGCGCCTACAACGGCGATATTGACGCCATCACTCAACTGCCCAATCTCGCGCAGGGCTACCTCACCGAGGCCCGTGATCAATACGCCAGCGGGGCGGGCTACAAGAGCATCTTCGATTCGGTGCGGCAGGATCTGTCGGGGCTGCTTCCAAGCAATCAATCCACCCCTGCCGCCGAATCCGACGCCCTGCGCAACGAAGTCTCCGAGTTGCGCGCCGACGTGGCGTTTCTCACTCAAACGGTGGAACGCCAAACTCAGCAGCTCATCGCTGCCGGTAAAGAGCAGGCGGCATCCGCCACAACCGCATCTCTCTCCCAACTGCGCGCATCGCAACTCTCATGACCATCTCAGATTCAGAATACCAAGCGTGGCTGGCGAATCCGGCTGCGGCAAGAGAGCTGTTGCTGGAAGCCCATGCCTATCGCCACGACGCCATTGAAATGCTGCGACTGTCCCGCTCCGGCTACATCTCCCACGCATCCGATTCACCAGCCCACACCACCTACGATGGAGTGATCATCGAGCCGGTGACCATCACCCGGCAGTTGAATGGTCTCTCCGGGCAGGCGTCGCGCGCCTGGGGCGACATTGTGTTCGCCAACCCTGAGGGGTTGATGGACGCCTGGCTGACAGAGGCCACGTTTGCGGGGCATCCGGTATCGCTAAAACTGGGAGACCCCGCATGGTCTCTGGCCGATTTCCGCACCGCGCTCACCGGCGTTGGCGGACGCTTGAGCTACGCTGGCGCGGCGCTGCGTCTGGAGGTTCATGACCACGGCGCGACACTGGATCGGCCTGTGCAGTCCAATCTACTCACCAGTGGCCCAGAAACGGACAACCCGAAACCTCTCCTTTACGGGAGAGTTTATAACACCAGCCCGGTGCTCATCGATGCCACTGTGCGTGTTTATCAACTCCACGACGGCGCGTTGCAGTCGGTGGATGCTGTGCGCGACAACGGCGTTTTGCTGACGGCGGTGACAGATTACAGCGTCGATCTGGCTAACGGCGCCATCACGCTGGTCTCTGAACCAGCGGGGCAGATCACTGTTGACGCTGTATCAACTACACAGACCGCTGCCGACATCATTGAAGCGTTGGTGACGCGCGAGGCTCTGACATCCGGAGACTTGGATGCCGACGCCTTCGCTGCTCTCAACACGCTCTGCCCGCAGCCCCTCGGGCTCTACATTCGGCAGCGTCGCAATCTGGTCGATGCCATCCAGGAAGTGGCTGCCAGCGTCGGCGCATGGTGGGGCTTTACGCGCTTGGGCAAGTTTACCGTGGGTCGCATGCCGGATCTTTCAACGCCGGGCGATCCCGTGCTGGACCTGGGCCCGGATGACCTGCATGCCGAGATCCCGCGTCATGAGCCCCTGGATGCGCCCCCATGGCGAATCCGGCTGGGCTACCATCGTCACTGGACGGTTCAGGACGCCGATGGCTTGGCGGGGTCGGTGTCTGCCGAGGCCCGTGCTGCTTTCTCCCAGGAGTATAGCACCGCCTCTGCCTCTGATGCCGCCATTCAAACGCAATGGTCATTGGCTTCTGATCCCGATCAGATTCCGGCGCTGTTGGCCGACGAGGCGGATGCGTCAACCGAAGCGTCTCGCCGCCTGACTCAGAACCAATCCGCGCGCCACAAGTGGACATTTCGCACCCAAGCCGGGGCGCTGGCCGCTGATCTGGGCGATGTCGTGCGCATCACTCATCCCCACATCCCCAGCTGGGAAAACGGTCGCAGCGGCATCGTCACCGCCCTGCGTGAAACGCCCTCTGACAACCACATCGACATTACGCTGGTCACATCATGAGAATCGTACCCGAGAATCTCGCCGACTTGGCCACGCTGACCTGTGCGCCGACGCCACTGGCGGAGCAACCGGTCACGCATCTCCAGGATCTGCGCCGTCAGCGAATGATGCGCACGGTAGATACGGCGGACCATGTCATCACAGCTACTTGGTCGGCGCCACAGCGCATCTCCTGCATTGGGCTGTTTGGCCACAATATGCGCAAGTCCTCAGCTCAGTGGCGCGTGCAACTCTTTTCTGATTCTGCATGGACCACCAGCGTCTACGACTCCGGTTCAATCCCTATGACGGTGGTGAAGGGCTTTCGCGCGCTCACCTGGCGTGTCGACGCTTGGCGCGCCACCATCTTCTCTGATCGTGATTCCGCTTTCTCGGTGCTGTGGCTCGATGACAGCCACGCCATCCAGTCTCTGCGTATCACGCTCTCCGACACCACCAACCCGGATGGCTATCTGGAAGCGTATCGACTGCTGGCCGGTCTGCACTGGCAGCCTACCCATGGGCCCGCCTTTGGCGCATCGCTGCAAGTCGATGATCCCACTGAACTGACGCAAACCGCTGGCGGTACTCTGGCGGCAGTCTCGCGCGGCGCGCCGACACGGCGTTTATCTCTGGAACTACGCTGGATGTCCCGCGATGCCGACGCGCGCCGACTGATCGAAATGCTGTCCAACCAGAGCAAACGCAAACAGATGCTGCTCTCCCTGTTTCCCGGCGCGGGGAGTGGCGAAGAGATCGACTACACCATTCTGGGGCGGATCTCTGACTCCCCGCAGATCGCCATTGTGCATCCCCAACGCGCCCGCGCCAAACTGACCTTCACCGAGGGCTGAACCATGAGCAATCAGATTCCCAGCAACATCACCGATGATGCCTACGCCAATGAGATCGAGGGCGGATTTCGCGCCATGCTGGTTGGCCATAACGCCGATGGCAGCCATAAGGCCAATATCGATGCCGTGATCGGCGCCATCTACGCCGAACCCGCCGCTGTGGCGTATATTTCTACCACTCAGTTCACCGTGGCGGGGGATGTCACCGCCACTTACACCGTAGGACGGGCCATCAATGCGGTCTCCTCGGGCGCCAATGTCTGGAGTCATGTGGTCAGCGCCAGTTTTGATGGCGGTAGCGGACTCACCACCGTCACCGTCAGCGATGCTGTGATTCCGGCTGATCTGGCGCAGATCCTCTATGGCATCATCACCGATGAGCGACAGTTGCCGGAGATGGGGTTTCTCAAGGCCGATGGCTCCGAGCCCTCCACAGGGTTGCAGGACTTTCAATCAGGGATTCAAACCCCACTGTGGCGCATCTCCTCAGCGACCAACAAAGCCATCATCTACAAGCCTGATGGGACCAGTGAAGTATTCAAAATCGATCTGAATACGGGGCAGACCTCCATTCCCGGTTATCTCCTCATGGGCGCCATGGGTAGCGCCAACTTTGGCAATGGCGGTAGCACGGAAGATCCCTCCCACGCACCGACGCTGTGGATCGGCGACCCGCCCCCTGATCAGCCCTGGAGTAACTGGTTTGGCGGTGGGCGCGGGTTCTTCGTGCGCAAGACCCGTTGGGGCTCCAATACCTGGCACAAGATATATCTCTGCTCCCTCTATGATGGCTCTCGCATTGAGATCTTCGATCAGTGGACTGGTTCCAACTGGGATTTTCACGCTGCCAATGGTGGAAGCAGCGAGGCTTTTCGATTCCACTCCGGCTCACACGGCACCTACGGAGAGCAGAACGGACACGCCCTGGTGCAGATCGAAACCGGACGTCCCAACGGCGGCTGCCGCGCCTTCGGAGTCAAAGACGACAACAACGGCAACCTGTTTCGCATTGAATCTGGCGGCAACGTCTACGCCAAGGGCTCCATCAACGCCAACACTGCGGACTTCGGGGAGTTGATGGAGTGGGAGGATGGCAATCCCGACAATGAGGACCGCATCGGCCTGCCCGTGGTGCGCGCCAAAGACGCCAATAGCCAGCCCAATGGCAAGATTCGCATCGCCACCGCTGACGACGACCCAAACGAGATCTTTGGCGTCATGTCCGGCACCGCCATTCTGGTAGGCAACACCTTTGAGGATGAATGGGCGGAGAAAGATCTGCGTGACGCCTATGGGCGCATCCTCACCGAGCCCTGCGTGCAATTCTCCTGGCAGGATAAGAACGGCGAGCGTGTCTTCTACCATGAAGACCGCATTCCAGATGGCGTGATCGTCCCGGACCTGATCATCGATCAGGAAGATCCCAAGCCCACTGTGACCGATCCAGAGACCGGCGAAACAATAAACATGAGTGAGCAGTTCTACGCAGTGCGGCGCATGCGTAATAGCGATGGCCAGCCCCTCATGCGTAATGTGCAGAATCCGGCCTATGACCCCAACCGCGCCTACGTTGGTCGCCAGTGCCGCCCCGAGTGGGATGTTATCGGTTTTCTGGGGCAGATTCACCTTCGAGCAGGCGTGCCGGTCAACCCGCGTTGGCTGAAGCTGCGTGATTCTGGGGAGGGGGTGGAGGTGTGGCTGGTGAGGTGATTTATAGTTATGAATTATTGAGAGAAATCAATCTATGGAAAGTTCTTCTTTCATATCGTTATTGATCATTATGCATCCTCAGAAGCCCTATATGCCTATCAGGGTCAATACTCAGTCCTTATGCATGATTGTTAAGTGATTGAAGAGAAAGGACGGCTTCGTTATCAATCCCGTGGTGTGAGATTAGCATTCCATCGAAAGAGCCAAGTTCGCCAATTGATGGCGCGCGCATTTGAAATGGAAAAAAGCATGGATGATTGACCAAGGACCGTAAGGATTCTGGCTGTCCATCTCCCAATGCCAAGCGTGTCGTCAATAGCCAAGCCGCAATCGAGTCGTTCTGCAGCGGCGTCTTTCCGCCCTTGAGCTGGTACATGCCCTTTGTCTGGGTGTCTTCAAGGATGTTCCAATCGGCGAATACCCTCAAGATGCGTCTGGCTGCTCTGAATACGGTTTCGCGTTCTCCGAACCGTTCGCGGAGACGGCGCTGGATCTGTGCTGATCCAACCGTTTCCTGAAGGTGCAACAGGCGTCCCGTAGCCTCTGCAACGGATCCGAAGAATGGGTAAGCCGCCATGGACATCCCCCAGTGGATGGCGATGTGCTGGCGGGCAGGTGTTGTTCGCAGCAGTTCCAATCCTTGTTCCCGAATGAATGGCCATTCAGGCCGGCCAGTCAACCAGATCCTCAGAAGAATCGAGATGGCCTTTTCGCGATTCCCTCTTTGAGCTGTTCCCCCTACGGACAATTCACCTTGCAAGTGCTCTTGAAGCTGCTGCGTGATCTCTTTCCGGTCCATGCCCGCCAATACCAGATTGGCGGTTTTCTCAAGCCAATCCAGCTGGATCCGCTGACTGAACCCAATTTGTCCTGCCCCTGTCATTGCTGAGCCTTCTTGATCTGGATGAAAGGCACGATGGCCTCCTCAATCGTAATGCCACCATGCCCGACGACACGTTTCCCATGCGCAATGAAGGCGGAACGTTGTGTGGCAAGCAAGGCGTGAAACCCATCCGGCAAGCCGTATCCGGGCCATGGAAGGCTTTCGCTGAATTCATGGTGAAATCTCTGTTGGAGTCCTTGATCAGGATAGATGCGGCAGCGCTCTCCCCGAACATCCGCGATCATCCCCTCGGAGGGACGGCCCATACCGACGGCTTCAACGTTGCCGTGGTCAGACGTCAGGTACACATCGAAATTCTGGCTGATGCACAACTCGATCAAACCGGAGAGCCAGCCCATGTTGCACCACTGCCGGATGGATGCCTGCATTCCAGCAGCCCCCAGTTCCATTCCGTGCATGATCCTGTCCACCTTGTCGACCACCAAGCCCGCAACGCGAGTGCGATGATCACAAAGGAGCGGTTCCAGTCCCGCCAGCGATTCGTCCCCCAACCCTTTCTCATAGCCACACTCCTGGCGGGTCAGTCCCTGTTCTTCCCAGAACTGCCGCCAAAGGTCCGGCTCCTTGGCCGTCGTCTGAATGGACGCCGGAAAGAAAATAGGCGGCTTCCCCGAGAATATGGCCTGCCTGGAGACGGAAGTCAGCGTCGGAACCCAGGCAAAAACGGCATCCTCATGGAAACCCAAGCCAGGGAGTTGTTCCCTGAGAGACTCACCGATGGTGAACCATTGATCCAGAGACAGGCCATCCATCACGATCATGGCCGCCTTGCTGTCGGCTTGGTCGGCCATTTGACGCGCAATGGCTCTGGGAACGTGATGCACCATGATCGGTGGCAAGGCCGGTTGGTTGTGCAGCCCGCCGAAGCGGGATTCCATCCATGCTTGGAACAGATGATCCAATCGCTGTTGCAGGTTGTGGAATGAATCGGAATGATTCGCCGACAGCGGATAGTCCGGATCAGTGGCCAAGCGGGTGAGCTGTCCCCAGAGTCTGGCGAACTGGAGCCACTTCTTGTGCCTGGCTTCAGGTGCGGGAAGAGATGCAGCGCATTTGTCCAAGATCGATTCCAACCGCTTCTTGCGATCCGCATCCGGGTCCTGAAAGATGCCAACGCCCAGCCAGCTCAGGTTGAGAATGGCTGGGTTTTCGAACCTGACCGGGTGCAGAAATCCCTCAAGGAACAGGTTGTCCACGTAGATGCGCACATCATCATGGTCGAAAGGCAGCCAAGCCGGACCACGATGTTTCATGCCATAGGAGGAAATCTGCTCGACGGGGGTCGTCCAGGGATGCGCCTCCAGCCTGTCGGCCAGTTGCTTCAGGAACACTGGCCACCGTTCTTGAAGGAATCCAAAAAAGACATCCCGGTCGGGAACGATCTCCTCCAAGGGCCATTCGTCGAACCATCCGCCATGACGCATTTGGCCGATTAGCCGGTCATCGAGCGTTTCAGGGATTCGCTGATTCTGATAATGGCGGCGCAACAGGACGCGAAGCAGATCCGATGGTTGCCGGATCAACTCCGGGGCAATGCCGAACACATGACGGAGGATGAAATCCTTGGTGGCGTTGTCACCCATGGGTTCCAGAGAGGAACCGGCACGGGCGCGGAACAGCGGCGTCAAGTCCGCCCGGTCCAACGCGGAGAGAACGGAAACGCTCAGGCCAGGAAACAGGTCCGCCAGGGTGAACGTCAGGCTCCGGCCTGTCTGGAGCAGATCATGGGGCAGCATGGCATCCCCATTCCAGACCACCACCAGATCACACGTCTCCTTTCGATCCCATCGGCTGCGGTACTTGGATTCATAGGCGAACCGGAACGCGACCGGATCATCGTAGCGCATGATCTCGAAGCCCCGCGCCTGTAGTTGCCGCGAGATTTCCTCCTCCACCAACAGGTCATCCGGGTCGGCTGCCAGGGTCAGGCGGGCGACGCCGGGGGTGAATTCGTCGAGAATCGCCTTGCGCCAGTCAGCCATGGGCATCGCCTTCGTGCATTCGCACTATCAGCAGGGGCGTCATTTCTGGAAGAATCTGTTCTATGCTGGCCAAATCACTGCGCCAGGACTCTTCCTCCTGTTCCAGCAAGCGTAAGCGATGATTCTTCACTTCCGGAAGACCGAGTCGTTCAATGGACTGCCGACGCATGGAAAAGGCGTATTCTCCCCGGACCAGCTCGGCGGCGATCCGTTCCCTGTGGCTTTCCTGGAGTTCCTGCCACAGGCCGTGACCGTGCTGTTCGGCCAAGCTCTCGACCTTGTGGAATGCCGATGCGGCATCGTCCCCGGTCATATGGCGTTGAATGGAGGCATCCGCCGCCATCAATTGATCCCATATCCGTTTGGCCGTCGGCATGAGCGCCCGCCCATCATCGTGGACGAAGAGCGGCATGATGCGTTGCCGGTTACCGTCGGAGTCTTGAATGGCGATCCGCCACAGGGACCAGGTCCCTTCGATTCCGTCAGGAATGCCTGGAAGCTGAACGACAGGGATCGGTTGCCCAGGAATGAAGCGGGGCAGTCGAGATGCCAGGCTACGAATGCGTGGATCCTCCAGGGTGAGATGGCTGGCCGTAGGGATTGACATGGATTCCTGGGTTGAGAACACGAACCGTCCTGATTCCGGTTTCTCTCCCGGCCATTGCAACCGCCATCCAGAGTTGGTTCGTTGGGCGTCTCCTCCATGAGCGCGCAGATAGCTCACCGTCATCCGTTCCACCCAGTGGGGAAGCGGGTGTGAGATCATCCGCTGTGCATCTCCCGGGTCAAGCTCCCGGGTGGCAGCCAGAATGGACTCCGTCTCCCGCGCATTGACAGCGCCTTCCCGGATACGGTTGACCATCTCATCGACCGCTGGCTCAACCTTCTCCGGATGCAGAATCGCATCCACATGTAGGTCATCAAATAGTTCTCCTGTCTGGGCCGAATCCAGAACGTCGCCGGTCTTGTCGATGCCGAACTCCTGCCGGATCACCTCCAACTTCTCTTCCAGCACCTCCTGTACCCGGTATTCCACCGTCTCTTCGAAGACGAAGTTGATGGCGCGCACCACGTGCGGCTGGCCGATGCGGTCCACCCGACCGATGCGCTGTTCTAGCCGCATGGGGTTCCAGGGAATGTCGTAGTTGATCACCACGTGGCAGAATTGCAGGTTCAGGCCCTCGCCGCCGGCATCGGTGGAGATCAGAATACGCCGCTCCTGGGCGAATGCCAGTTGAGCGGCTTTGCGTTCCTCCATGGAAAGCGCCCCGTTCAGGCAAACCACGGGAAAGCCGCGATCCTCCAGGAATTGCCGGAGCATCTCCTGGGTGGGGACAAACTCCGTGAAGATGAGCACCTTCAAATCCGGGTCGTTCTCCTCCTGCTGCAAGGTGTAGATGCGATCCAGCAGGGTTTCGGCCTTGGCGTCCGGACCAGCTTCCTCACATTGCCGGGCGGCGTCCAGCAGCATCTGGACCTCGGCGCGTTCATTGCGGATCCCTTTGACCCGGGTGGCCATGAGGTTTTCCAGCAGCTCCTGCCCATCCATGTCGCCCCATTCCTCTTCCATCTCCGGGGTGAGCAGGGAGAGTTGGGGATTCGGCAATTTCAGAGCCTCCAGGCGGCGTTCCAGGGTCGTGCGGATGGCGCTGGTGCTGGAGGTAACCAGACGTTGCATCAGGATTAACAGGAAGCCGATGGCGTTGCGCTTTTGTCGCATGGCTTGGTTGTAGCCCAGGCGCACGTAGTCACTGATGGCCTCGTACAGGGCTTTCTGACGCTGGTGGCGCGCCTCCCATGCCACGGGGAAGAGTTGGGTTTGGCGGGGTCTGAAGAGCGGTTTGCCTTCCGCATCGATGGCGTGGCGTTTCTCCGTCCGGATCACGTAGGGGGCGACGCGCTCCCGGGTGACGCTGGATTGGGAAGGAAATTGATCCATATCCAACAGCGTGAGCAGGCGGTGGAAGGCGTCGCTCTTGCCCTGGTGGGGGGTGGCGGAGAGAAGCAGCAGATAGGGAGCCGCTTCGGCAAGCCCCTGACCCAGCCGGAAGCGGGCCACCTGATCGGTACTGCCTCCCATGCGGTGGGCCTCGTCGACGATGATCAAATCCCATCCGGCGGCCACCAGACTGTCAAACCGGTCATGGTTGTATTCCGCCACCTGGGCCCGGGACCAGCCCCGGCGTTTCTCCAGCGGTTTTACCGAGTCCATGGGGCAGATCACCTGATGGTGGGTCCGCCAGGGATTCTCTTCGCCAGCGATGCGCCGATATCCCGCAAAGTCGCTGGGCATCAGCAGTCGGAAATCCTCGTTGAAGTGCCCCTTCATCTCCGCCACCCACTGGGTGACCAGCCCCTTGGGGGCTAGGACGAGAACCCGCCGGGCCAGCCCGCGCAGCTTCAATTCACGGATGATCAGTCCCGCCTCGATGGTTTTGCCCAGCCCCACTTCATCGGCGAGGAGATAGCGGACCCGATCCCCGGACATGGCGCGGGTCAGGGCGTGGATCTGGTGGGGTAAGGGGATGACCGAAGATTCGATGGGGGCTAGAAGGACGTCGTGGGTCAGGGTATCCGCAATCCTGGATGCTGTTGAAATAAATGAGATTAGCTCATGCCCCATGCCAGGAGCCTGGTCAAGAGGAATGAGCTTCTCTGCAGGGATGCGGAGGATAGAATCTCGGTCAGGAATCCAAACGCGATAGTATGATTGTCCCCAGTGCGTGAATTGCTCAAGCGCCTTACATGCTGATTGGTGTTCAGGACTATAAAGCCATGATGATTGCATGCTTGAGCTCCCTATCACAGCTTTATGCCACTGTTGCACTCATGACTAAGCGTCTTCAGTTCGGGTCACTGCCTGGTCGTACCACATCAGCAGCTTGGCGTCTTCCTGGAGCACCGCTTCGGGGATCTTGGCGGCGACGGCGACGATGGTGGGGTAGTCCTTCTCCTGCCAGGCCTTCTTGAAGCCGGCGCGGACGGCCTCCAGGCGGAAGAGCTTCAGACGTTTGCTGGTGCTGGCGCGGTACTCCTCGAACTCACGCAGCAGGCTCTTTTCGCGCATCTGCTCCAGTTGCAGCGCCTGGTTGGGGTCGGGGACGAACCAGCGGTCCTTGGCCTTGGCGCGTAGGGTGGGGTCATCCTTGGGCAGGCCGCGCATGTCCTTGAAATTGGTGGAGAGGTAGCTGTGGATCTGGCTGGGCACGTCCCCCTGGCCGCCATAGACCAGGAAGTTCATCTTCAGCACCTCGGACAGCTCCGGCATCTTCTCGTGCTTGTTCCACCCGGCCCGGGTGCGTTCCATGAAGCGGGGCTGGATCTCCTGGTAGGTCTGGGGCCGGGCCTTCAGCTCCTGGCGCAGCCACTGGAGGGCCGAGGCTTCGTCCACCACCATGTCCAGCACCAGCTCCTTCACGCTGTCGGCGGTGACGCGCTTGCGGTCGTATTCGGCGATCTGCTCCTGAAGGAAGAACATGCCGTCCCGCTCGGCGAAGCGCTGGGTCAGCCCCATCAGGAATTCCGCCGAGGAGAGGGGCACCGTCACGCCGCGCTGGACGTGGAAGGCTACCATCCGGTCAAATAGGAAATAACCCAGCCGCTCGGCGATCACCTCCATCTCGCCGCCCTTGGCCACGTAGACGGGAAGCTGACGCAAGTGGGTGCGGACGAAATCCCATACCCCTTCCTCGCTGCCGGCGGTGATCTCGAAGCGCTGCTCCAGCCCGCCGTTGGCTTTGTAGGCGGAGATGACCAGATCCTGTTTGACGGCGGTGCTGGTGACCTGCCGGTAGGAACCCTGTTTCTTGTCCAGGGTGCGCACGTCGGCCACCACGAAACCGGCGGCCAGCATCGCTTCCTGGATGGCGTTCCAGACGGCGTTCTTGGAGTTGTGGAACACCACCGTCATCCAGCGGCCCGGCTTCAGCACCCGGTAGTATTCCCGGAAGCAGCGTTCCATCAGCCGCTGGTATTCGGGCATGCCCTTCTTCTTGGCCTTATCCACGATGGCTTCCGGCTGGGCGTCGGTGCGCACCCGGTGCCACGACTCCACAAGGAAGTTCAGATCGGCGTAGTAAATGTTCTCGCCGAAGGGCGGGTCGGTGAAGACGTAATCGATAAAGTTATCTGGGAGTGGGATGCTGGCGGCGCTTCCCTGGTTGACCGAGCTTTGGTTCGGAGTAAATTTTATGGGTTGAAATGCTTTCTTCAAACGATCCAGCTTGTTTCCAAGATTATATTCCGGGCTGCACTCGGCATGTTGGGATGCCACATAATAGACACCCGTCATCTGGCGATTGACTTGCGAAAAATGCGAGGGGCCGTACCGGTTCAGCACCGAAAGCCCCCAAATCGCCTGCTCCACGAAGAACAGCAGCATGTTCCGGGTGCGCGGCTCGGGATGGGCCTGGGCCTTGCGCCACAGGGCGGCTAGGGCGTGGGCGGCCCGGGGCAGGAAGAAGTGGTGGACGTGGGTGATCCCCTGGCGGTCCATGCGCGCCCGCTCGTGGGTCATGTGCATGTAGGGAAGCGCGTCGGTAGGCATTTCTGACGGCCACGGCATGGACTCGATTCGCTCCAGAATGGCCAAATCCTGCTCATCCGGTTTCTTTTCGTATTTGCCCTTGCCGATTTTAAAGTTGATGAGAACCGGGCAGCGTTTTGGCGTTTGCACCGGTTGGCCCATGACCGGATCCATCCGGGTTTCCTGAATGCGCTCCATCCGCTTCTTGGTCAGTTCAGAGCCGCAATGGAGGCACGGAAAAGCATCCTTCACCCGCTTGGTCTCGGCATCCAGGGCTTCTTCCAGAAACACCACCTCCCCGGCGCAGTCGGGGCAGGCGAACACCTCGCTCCAGACGGTGTACTCGATGCGCCCACGGCGGCCATCCTTGTGCCGGGTTTCGTACATCCAGCCCAGTTCCTGCTCCACCTCGTCCAGCAGCTTGCGCCCGGCCTTGGCAAAGGCATTGACGTCGAAGGGCAGATTATAGTTGGCGGCGATGAAGGTGGCCGCCGGCGACAGGTCATTGAGGATGGCCCGCCGCGCGCCCCATTGGGGTTTGCCCAACCCTTCCTTCTGCCATATGGCTTCCAGATCCTGGCAATAGCGGTTGGGGGCCGCGCCGCAGAACTGGGCCGCCACCCCGGTCATGCCGGAGCCGCAGAAACCATCCAGCACGATATCCCCCGGCTCGGTGTAATGGAGGATGGATGGCACGATGGCCAGATGGGGCACCTTGGTGTGGTAGGAGTGGGCCTTGTACAGAGCGTCGGTCTTGCCTTCGCTCACGTCCACCGCGAACGGGGTGCGGTGGTAGGGCTGCTCCGGATCGTAGGGCTTGCCGGTGTGGCGAACGAAATCCTCCAGGAACGGGTTCGGGCAGGCGGTGTAGTACGGCGGGTCGGAGAGCGCCAGAATGTCTTCGTCGGTCCCCACCGGGAATCCCTCGATCCGGCGGAATTCGGAATCCTTCAGCTTCTCCCGCAACAAGCCCAGGAAATGGTCCCGCCGGGCTTCATCGCTGGGAAACGTCTGGCCCAGGCACTCCACCGGGCCGGTGGGCGCGGCATACTCCACGTCGAACAGGCGGCCCGAGCCTTCGGCAGCCGGAACCATCTCTTCCTGAAACAGTTGCGGGCCCTGGGATTGGCTTGATTTGCTGCGAGCCATCGGATCATTCCTTCTGCAAAGTATCGGCTGCGGAAACGCGGCGGGCCTTCAACCGCAATCCGGAATCAGTCAGCACGTAGCGTTGATTGGGGGACCGGGGCGAATCGGGCTCTGTCATGGAGACAACGCCCCCAGAGATCAGGGGATCCAAGTGCTTCTTCTTGAAGTAGCCCCGGTTGGAAACGCCCAGATGCTCCACCAACTCCATCATGGCGCGGGGCGTATCGCAGAACACCACGATGGACCACTGCATCTCGGAGAGCTGAGTAAGCGGCTGAGCTTGTGCAGTGGACAAGTTGGCCGTGTTTTGCCCAGCTTGTGCAGTGGATAAGTTGGCCGGTTCGGCCTCAGCTTGTGCAGTGGATATGTTCTCTTGCCCGGCGGATGGCTGCTCTGGCGAGAATCGGTCGCGCAGATGCGCCGCGATCTGGTAGCGCACGCCTTCCTCCTGTGCCTCCATCAAACCTTGCACCACCAGTTGGCTCAACAGGGCTCGCGAATCCGGGCCGTTGAGGCTGGTGACAGCTTTCACATCCATGACGGTAAGTGCGCCGCGATTGCGGCAGGCATAGGCAAAGCTCTTGGCCTGGTTTTCATCCAGATGGACGCCAAGGCTGGCCTGGAACATGATTTGATCTTCAGAAAGCAACAGCTCTTTAATCAGCGTAAGCTGAAATGTCTTTCTTGCCTTGTCATTTGTGATTTGTGGGGGAACGTTGCCCAGCTGGAGCCAGTTGGTACGAACATCCCGCAACCCCCAACCGGAGTTTTCGCTCAACCCGATCCGGCGAAAGGCTCCCACGATTGCTGGGTTCCGCACTTCCTTTGCTCCTGGTTCCCATAGGTCAACCTCGGAGGCAAAAGCGTCGCCTGGATTCCAAAAGATGGTTCGGTCAGTGAAGTGGCAAATTTCCGGTTTGCGGGTCTGGTCAGAAAAGTCTTGGTGAATCAGGATATTGATGGCAGCTTCTCGGAACGCCACATAGTCTGGCGGCATGTCCATCCGCTGCATGGTCGTTGGATCAACCCGGAATGGCGTCTCCGATAGCTTTTGGTACCAGTCGGTTAGAGCCTGCCAAGAGCGGATTAAATTGAAATCCAAGACAAGCCGGTCCATCCACCTGGGCTGGAGCGCCAATTCGGAATGTTGCCCCCCATATCGCTGACAATCGACCGTTATCCTGGGGAGCAGGTCTCTAAATGAACCGTCACGACCGAACAAGAGAATGGCGGCTTTTGTGGCTTTGTGGCCTTGAGACGTTTCCTTGATCAAGCCCAGCTCAAAGAGAAACTCGAAATCGCTTTTTTCAGCATGAGTGCGATTGCCGGGCTTGTGCTCATAGACATTGCGATACCAGGATATCGCCGAGGAATCGAAACATGTGTCTAGGTTAAATTCAACAACCTGTCCGTCATAGCGATCAGAAGAAGCATCATTGATGAATCTGCGAACCTCTTCTTGGCTGCAGCGGACATCAATCCCCCCTTTGCGGATGAATGCCCTGCGGATGTCACCGTTAAGAAAAATTGGTTTCTCTGTTCGTGCCGCCTCTGGCACATAGAAAATCAGCAAATCATTTCCGTCAATATTGTGAAGATCTTCCTTTACATGGATTGTTGCACTGATCTTATCGGGTTGGCGAAGCGTTGAAAGAAAAGAATTTTGGACATTGTCCACGTCAATAACGCCTACCACTTCAAAATCTGCGCCGTCTTTTTTTACCCCAAAAACCAAATGCCCCCCTGCCGTATTTGCAAATGCCGACACGGACTCATATGCGCTTCTCGGAACTGCCTGTCGAGCTTCTTTGAACTCAACGTCCGACCACTCATGCGCCTTTAGCAGTTCGATTAGATCATCCTGGGTCATGGGTCACTCCAACACGATCCGGACCTTGCCCGGTTCCTTGCCTTTGACCAGTCCGTTGAGAAAGCGGTCGAACCTCTCCCGCAACTCCTCCACGGTGGCGGGCGAACCATCGGTGAAGACCGCTTCCCGCAGGCGGTGCTCTGAAACGCCGATCCGGTCCAGACCCTTCAACGCCTTGCCCACCGCATGGATAAAGTCCTGGGACAATGGCTCTGGCAGGGCGCGGGATTGCAGGAAGGCCTTGACCGGCTCACGCTCCTCCGATTTCAGAAGCTCCAGGCTCTCCTGGGTGGTGGGGTCCGACAGGTTGTCCAGCAGGGTACGGGTCCAGCCGGAAACCATGGATTCCAGATCCTCCTCCAACCGTGACAGGCGATCCGCCATGGGCGGCGCGTTCCCGTCGGCGTTGGGCCGGAAGGAACAATGGGGGCAAACCGGATTGGCTTCCAATTCCTGCTGGGTCAAGCGGTGGCAGGAGATCAACCCAGCCAAGCGGTTCTGGAAGGCGGAAAGCTGGGATGCCGGCATCAACTCGATGGTGGCCAGCCGCTTCAACTGCTCCAGGCGACTGTCACGCTTCAGCCCCGACGCCTTCTTCTCCTCGTTCACCCCAAGCCGGGCCCGGGTGTGCAGGGCGTTGTAGACGGTGATGAACGCGGACTTCAGCTCCGCAAGTTGCTGGCGGATCTGTTGCGCAAAACCCGATTTGCTCCGGGCCTTGCCGTCCATCAGCCTTTCCACCGTTTCCTGACGGGTCTTGCGCATGCGGGCGACCCATTCATGATCGCCCGGCAGGATCGCCTCGGCGGTGGAGAGCCAGGATGCCATGGATCCCAAACCGCTGACCAACTCCTGAAGGGACTCGATTTCCGCGAGCACGTCCAGGCCATCCTGATGGGCCCGCACCTGCTGCGCGTTGAATTTCAGATTCTTCATGCGACCCGGGGTGGAGTAGGATTGCAGCGATTCCAGGAAGCGTTTGGTCTCCTCCAGCCTGGACTTGTGCCCGGTCACCACCCCTTCCGACAACAAAGCTTGTCCCCAGAAGGCCATGCCGCCCTGAACATGCTGAGCGGCGATCACCAGGCGCTGAACCAGCCCGGTCACCTTACTCTGCAACTCCTGGAGGGGTTCCGGCTTGCCCTGGGAAACCAGTTGCGCCAAGCCCGGCGTCAATCCCACCAGCTCGAACAGCGCCTTGATGGCGGGGATGTCCCATTCCTTGGGACGCTCCAGGTGCTTGAAGGCCGTGAGATCGTCCAGCGACGTGGCGGCCATCTCACCCAGATTGGAGGCGTCGAACTTCTTTCCGGGAATGGTGAGGATCAATTCCCCCGCATGCACCAACGCCCCCAGGGTGACGGCGCACCATTCGGGCTCCAGCCGCAACGTTCCTGACGCCATGTACTCCACGCCGTATTCGCTCTGAATCAGTTCGGCCCGGTTGACCACCTGTCCCGTGGGTTTGCGGCCCAGGGCATCGAGGATGAATTTGGCGTATTTGGAGTTGGCCGGTTCCAGCCGGTCGCCGTCCAGCAGTTCCAGGGCATCCAATACCGCCGCCGCCTGCCGGGTTCGGGTTCCCGTGGCAACCCCGCGCAAGGCGTCCATGGCAGCCTGACGCCGGTTGTCCGAGGTAACCAGAACCGAGAAAAACGGATAGTCCGGGGCTTGATCCTGGAAATGGGTTCCCAAAAGGATGCCGGAGATGACATTGACCAGGTCGCGGAAGTTGATCCGCTCGTTGGCTCCGATGCCGGACATTTCCCGGAGGGAATGACCCTTGGCCCAGTCCCGCAGCGGCTTGCGACGCCCTTGATACTCGATCTCGAAGGCGCTGGTCATGTGCTCCTGGAGCCATTTCACCAGATCCCGCAGGTATCCGTTGGCTTTGGCCTCGTAGGTCGATTTGGCGTTGCCCGATGACGTGGATGCCAGATCCAGCGCGGCGGCATACTGGCGCAACGTCTGGCGGAAAGCGTCGTCCGCCCCGGCCAGATGGAAGAACACCTCGTCGGAGAGCTTCTCCTTCTTGAAGTGGGGTGGATCGAAGGGCTGGATGAAGTAGATGTAGAAATCCCGCTGCGGCACCGCCGTGGAACGCTCGTTGGGCGCGCCGAAGAAGAGGTATCCCTGCCGGGCCGCCTTTCGCTCCCGCCACTCCAGTTCATGCTGCCAGATGCGGTAACCGGTCACGTAGGTGGTCAGATCGGTGCATTCCATCACCCGGCGCAGGGATTCGTAGTAGTACCGATCCAGCGTGGAGGAATCCAGCGCCTCGGCCCGGCGCTCGATGATGGCGTCGAAATCGTCGGTCTTTTTCAGATCCAGGTAGAACTGGCGGTTGCTGGGGTTGGAGGAGATGAACTGCCCGCTGACGGTCTTGTGAACCTCCTTGAGCACCGTCTCCACCTGGGAGAGGAGATCGTCCGCCGGGTCACCGCCCAGATCCTCAATGCCCGGCTGATACAGGCAGAGCGTGTCGCGCAACTCCCGGGCCGTCGCGCCCAGGGCGGCATAGACATCGTTATGGGTCAGCCGATGGATCGACAGGGCATGAATGATCCGGAGCGCCATGGGCCGGTAGGCCGGGCGGGTGAAGGCCTGCTGAATCCTGGCTTCCAGCACCTGGCTACAGTCGATCACCGCCTTGATGTCCGGCACCGAACGGAACGACGCGTTCTCCCGCAGGGTTCCCCAATACTGGTCGTATGCGATCAGGCCAGGGGCGTCTTCCGGCAGTTCCCGGTTCAGCAATCCCTTCATGGAAGCGGAGAGGGTTTTGAGAACCTCCCGTTTCTCGACTACCGTGATTCGCTCGAAGGTGTCGATGTAATCCGGATGTACCGGAAACAGATTGACGAACTCGTCCATCCGCTCGTTCATGTGGCCATAGAAGCGGGCGAAGGGGACAAGGTAGTCGCGGATGCGGGCCTGCTGTTCGGATGTCTTGCGGAACAGGCGCTGAGAGACGACGAACTTGACATCCTTGCGGGCGATCAGGAGCTGCTCGAAACGGTCCTTGACCCGCCGGACATTGTCGGCCACGAAGGCAAAGCGGGGGCTGTCGAAAATGGCCTCCTGCACGCCGGCCATAAAGCGGAAGCGCAGATCCTTGCAGACTTCTCCCACCTCGCGCAGGAAGCTCAGATCCAGGATCAGTTCCTGATCCTTGCGGGTGCGCAGGTAGTCCAGCAGTTCGTCCACAACCAGCAAAAGGCCATGATCAGGGAACTGCTCATGGAAGGCCACCATCATCTGCTCGAAGGCACCCTTGTTGTTTGTCACCTTCGAGGCATCCGGAAACCGGAAGGTCACGCCAAGGCCATCCAGATGTTCTTCCAGTTCGGCGACCAGGATTTCCCGCAGGGACATGGTGGTCGCGCCGATCTCGGTGCGGACGACCTTGAAGCGGCCAGAGATGCGTTCCGCTGATTCAGCGACCTTGGGGTGTGACAGGGACGCCGCCAAGTCCGGATATTCCGCCAGACTGGACAGCACCGACATCAGATGGGATTTACCCGTGCCGTAGTTGCCCACCACCAACAGGCCCTTGTTGTCGGCGGGCTCATCGAATTGCAACTGAGGGACAACCAGGTTGCAGAGCCGGTCGGCCATCTCATCGGAGATCACGTAGGTGCTCACCAGTTGCCGTGCCGCTTCCGCTTCATCGGCGTGGCGCAGGTGGATGACCGTTTCGATGGGGTCAAACTGGATCAGTTCGCCGTATCTCATGCTCTGGGTGCTCCCCATATCTTCCCATGTCCGCTCACTGGTTCCCCAGTTCGACAATCAATAGATCTTTCGCCATGTATCGCCTGTGTTCCGGATGCCCCGGTTCGGCGTAATCAAGATGGCCATCGGTCAAACGACCATTCCATGCGGCAACCACGGTTCTGTCCCGGGCTATTCCCTGAAGCAGCCGGAGAGGGTCCAGCATGAGCGATGGTTCAAACAGCAACTCCAGGTTATCCAACAGCGTGACGTCAGCCCCATCACGCTCGACGATTTCCGCCATCAACCGGCCTGCCTTCATGGCTCTTTTCCTGTTGGACAGTTCGAGCATGCCTTTGGACAGTTCGAGGTTGAGGTTGATGACCGGCCATCCGGTGGAGTGGCCGACATCGCGCAACAGGCGCGTCTTGCCCGAGCCGGATGGCCCCACCAATAAAATCAGGCGGTGGAAGAGTTGCCCCGCTTGCCTGACAGCATCCAAGACTGCGGACTGAATCTGCGTATTCGTCATGTCGATTCCGTGTAGCCCGGCGCAATGACCAGCCCTTCCACCCCATACAGCGTTGGCCGGTTCCGGAGCCACAAGTGGACTTCGGCCCCGTCCAGGTGATGATTCTCGGAACAATCCACGTTCCAGCGACGGAGCACATACCCTGCCACGGCGGCCCGGACGTTGACCGTGAGCACACCATCCTTCATGGCATACTCATGAGCGATGGTCTCCGGGTGCTTCAACCTCGGGTGGGGGACCATCTCCATGGTCACGATGCGGTTCCACTGGTTATCCGCCTCCCGGGTTTCGCTTTCGGGGAACTCCTCCCCATCCAACAGTTTCGGACCGCTCATGCGGTTGATGACGAAATCCGAGAACCGCTGCCGCTTTCGGTCGTAGGCGCGCACATGCCAGCGCAGCCCATTATCCACCAGGGCGTAGGGGACGATCTCCTTGCGGGTAGCCCCACTGCTCAATGAGCGGTAGGTGAGCTTCACCGCACGCCGCAGATGGATGGCCCGGGTCATGGCCGCCAACACGTCGATGTCCGGCGTGTTCAAGTGGGTCGGCATCTCGCATGTGATGAGCGGCTTTCCGGTCCCAACGAAATCATCGCCCAGCCCATGGGCAATGGCTACCATCGCCTGAGGCACATCGAAAGTGAACAGCGGCCTGAGCTGGTCCGTGGGCAGGTAGCTGCGAATCCGGTATTCGTACTCGATGTTGCCCGGGGCCAGATCCCGATAGAGCCGGATGTCCCGGGTACCGGCGGCATCTTTCACGCCAAATCGGTTGACAATGTCATACCGGTTCACCGCGCCCAGGAAAAAGGCCCGGAACTCCAGATAAAACAGCCGCTCTCGCTGGATTTGGGAAAGGCCATCGAGCTTGGATCCAGCCATGGTTCCACTCGCTTGAATTCGCATGAGTCCCCACCGTCACCCAGCATCATATGCAGATTGCCTATAGCGCGTCAATTTGATTTCCTGATAGCATGGATGCGTTCTCAACCTGAATCATGCCATGGAAGGCTCTGATGGCACGGAAAAAGAGCACCCCCGACACACTGGCAAAAACCCTGACCACCGCTGCCATGATGGAGATGGCGGGCAAGCGCTACTATTGGCGCGGGAATGAATATTTCCAGGATGGGGCGGTCACCAGCCTGAAGGAGAGCGATGGGGTCATCACCGGCAAGGTGCAGGGCGCGCGCGCCTACAAGGTTCAGCTCTGGGTTGAGGACGACGAACTGGAATACGATTGCTCGTGCCCGCTGGGCGAGGATGACGAGTTCTGCAAGCACTGCGTTGCCGTCGGGCTGGCCTGGCTGGCGAGGGACCAGAAGGCCCCCTTGGCGGAGGCCGGCAAAAAGGCCAGCGATAGCATCGGCGAGAAGGATGTCCGCGATTTCCTCATGGGCAAGAGCAAAGATGCCCTGGTGGAGATGCTCCTGGAACAGTGTGAGGAGGATGACCGGCTCAACCGCCGCCTGTTGGCCATGACCGCCAAAACCAGCCGGGACAAGCTGGACCTCTCGGTCTGGAAGGATGCCATCGAAGATGCGGCTTGGTCCGACGACTTCGTCGACTGGCGGCGCATGCCCGACTATTCCAGCGGCATCGGCGAGGTGGTCGAGTCCATCGAGGAGCTTCTCCACGAGGGCCATGCCGAGGCGGTGATCGAAATCACGGAGCACGGCCTCGGCGTCATGGAACGCGCCGTGGAACAGGTGGACGACTCCGGCGGCGACATGGGCATGCTGATGGAGCAGTTGCAAGAGATTCACCACAAGGCCTGCCGCAAGGCCAAGCCAGAGCCCGCACCCCTGGCGGAACGGCTCTTTGCCTGGGAGCTGGGCAACGACTGGGGCACCTTTTCCCATGCCGCCGAAACCTATGCCGACGTGCTGGGGAATGCCGGCCTGGCCCGGTATCGGAAACTGACTGAACAGGCATGGGCCAAGGTGAAGGCGCTGGGGCCGGGGGAGCAGGATGCCAAACGCTATGACAGCAAACGGTACCGCATCACCTCCATGATGGAGTCCCTGGCCAAGGCATCCGGCAACGTGGAAGAACTGGTGGCCATCAAGTTGAAGGACCTGTCCAGCCAGTACCATTTTCTGGAGATCGCCGAAATCTACCTGAAGGATGGCCATGACAACACCGCCCTGGAGTGGGCCGAGCGGGGTTGGAAGGCCTTTCCGGAAAAAGGCGGCGACGCCCGGCTGCGGGAGTTCATCGCGCACGCCTATCACCGGCGTGGTCGGCATGATGACGCCATGGCCCTGACCTGGACCGCTTTCACCGGGCGTACATCCTTTGACATGTACAAGACCCTGGCCGAGCACGCCAAGCTGGCCAAGGCGTGGCCGGAATGGCGGGAGAAGGCGTTGGCCCATATCCGGGAGCAGATCGCAGCATCAAAACAGCAACATGCCGGTCGGCGGCGGTGGGACTACGGATCCCTGAACGACCGCTCCATCCTGGTTCAGGTGTTCCTGTGGGAGAAGGACATGGACTCAGCCTGGGACGAGGCCCGGAAGGGCGGATGCTCTGGGCCGCTATGGCTGGAACTGGCTGGCCTGCGGGAAAAAACGGATCCCTACAACTCGGTCCAGATCTACCGAGAACACATCCGGATCCTTCTGAAGCACGCCGATAAGCGCAATTATGAGGGGGCGGTGGAGTACCTCGCCAAGATCAAGAAGCTCCTCGGTTCCATGGGCAAGGCAGAGGAGTTTCCGGCCATCGTGGCCGGCGTGCGCAATGAGCACCGGCGCAAACGCAACCTCATGGCGCTGCTGGACCGGAAGAAATGGTGAGGGTGATCACGCCATGACGACGCCAGCATACAAGTGGACCTTCGCGCCCCGGTTCCGTAGGAACGCCTTCGGTTGGCGGTCACAGCCCGCCTGTCAGCGGGTGAAAGAGGCTGTGGCCGAGGTCAAGAAGGCGGCCAAGACGGATCCGGCGCTCGGCGCAGAGGGGGCGGTCAAATTTCTGGAAAAGGTCGCACCTGCCCTCGAACAGGTAGATTCATCATCTGGCGCAATTGGAACCGCTGTCAACAACGCCATTGATGCACTGGTTCCGATCATTGCTTCTGCCCCTGTTGATGACAAACAGCGAGACAAGTGGCTGCAACGGGTTTGGAAGGCCTACGAAGAAGATGGCTACTGCTATTTGGACATCATGGGCGACAGGTGGGGAGAGCTGTGCGCCTCTCCCAAGATGGCATCACGATGGGTTGACCATTTCATCGATACCGTCCGGATTCATTGGAAAGAGGCAAAGCGCAGTCCTGGTGGAGGAGGATATTATCGGGGCGTGTCGCCTTGCCTCTCCTCGCTGCTGGTTGCCGGTCGATATCAGGAACTGATCGATCTGCTGGAGCTAGCCCCATTTCCCTTTTGGTACTATCACCGGTACGGCTTTTTCGCCATCGGGAGACTCCATGGGAAAGAGGCCGCCATGGCTTTTGCAAATGGATTTGACTGCAAGAACGATCAGTTCATGATTGAGCGGGACTGCGAGGAGTTTCTGCTCTCCATTGGCGAGGTGGAGGAGGCCTATCAACGCTTTGGCCTGCGGAATAACCAGTCCAATACTCACATCAACACCTTCAGGGCTTTGGTGAAGAGGTATCCTCATAAGGAGAAGACGGAAATCCTGATGGATCTCATCGGATCGTCGCCGGGAGCTGAGGGGAAATGGTTCGCCACTGCCAGGAAGCTGGGATTCCGTGATTTGGCCATGCGGCTTGCGACTCAAAGCTCCAGCGATCCGCAGACGCTGAACAGAGCAGCCAAGGATACGGTAGAGTCAGATCCAGAGTTTTCGTTGGCGGTGTCCATGGCCTCGATCCACTGGCTTTGCCAGGGGGGGGGTTACGAAATCACTGGCTTCGATGTGTTGACGCCTTACCGGCTGGCGCTGAGTGCAGCCGAGAGGTTGGGTAAGGCGGATGAGGTCAAGCAGAAGATCGAGAAGTTGATTCTCCGAACCTAAGGTTCAAACCACCGGCTTTAGCCGGTCAGCTTTAGCCGACCACGTGGTAGCGGTATGGGCAGCATCAGGCCATAATGGACGTATTCCTGGAGAGGAGGGCTATGTCCATGAAATACCGATACGGAAGCCACACGGTATATAATATTGAGTACCATTTTGTGTGGGCGACAAAGTACCGCTACAAAGTTCTGAGTGGAGAGGTGGCGACCAGCGTCCGTGAGTATGTGCGGCAGACGTGTGAAGCGTTTGAGATCAGGATACTCAAGGGGGTGGTGAGCAAAGATCATGTCCATATTTTGGTCTCTGCGCCGCCGAACATGGCTCCAAGTGAAATCATGCGCCGGATCAAAGGGCGTTCGTCGAGCAAATTGTTTGAGGAATACCCCCACCTCAAGAAACGATACTGGGGCCGCCATTTTTGGGCGCGAGGGTACTTCTGCGCGACGGTCGGTCAGATTACAGATGAAATGGTTCAGGAGTACCTTGAGCATCATTTCGAGCCGAATCCGAATGACAAATTCCAGTTGGAGCCAGAATAAACCGGCTTTAGCCGGTATCCGGACTTTCAGTCCGTAAGGCTAACCCACCGGCTTTAGCCGGTGGTTGTTGAGTGGAAGGTATGGGCTGCGCAGTTCCTTTGTGCGGGAGATCCTTGAGCCTTATCTCCGAGAGAGGCGCTGACCGGTGGATGATCTGGTGATAACCGAGTCGTTGACCATTCCGGCAGGAGATCTTATGGAGAGCTTTATCCGAGCCTCAGGCTCTGGCGGGCAGAACGTCAACAAGGTCAGCACAGCGGTTCAGCTACGATTCAGCGCCAAACGGTGCACAGTGCTCAGCCAGGAGATGTTTCAGCGGCTGAAAGGGATTGCAGGGAGCCGCATGACCAAGGATGGCGAGCTGATCATCGACGCCCGCAGATTCCGTACTCAGGTCGGAAACCAGCTGGATGCCCGAGAACGTTTGGCGGAGCTGATTCGGCAGGCGCTGGAACGGCCCAAGACGAGGCGCCCGACCAAGCGCACCCTGGGATCCAAAAAGCGGCGCCTTGAGGGAAAGCGCAATCGTGCCCAGATAAAGCAGGGGCGCAAACGGATTCAGCTGGATTGAGTGGAAAGCGCTCAGCACACAGGAGGATGATTCGTGGGTGATACTTATCAAGTAGTGTGTCCGTCATGCTCTGCAACGAACCGGCTTGGCGTGGAGAGACCTGCGCTTGAAGGGAGATGCGGCCGCTGCAAGAACAAGCTCTTCCAAGGTAAGCCCGTGGATTTGACGGGAGCGACGTTTGCCAGTCACATTGGTAACAGCCATATCCCTGTTCTGGTGGACTTTTGGGCAGAGTGGTGCGGTCCCTGTAAAATGATGGCTCCAGTGTTTGCGCAGGCCGCGTCATCTCTTGAGCCAAGGGTCCGGGTCGCCAAAGTCGATACCGAAGCGGAGCGGACGATTGCCGGTCAGTATGGCATTCAGAGCATTCCGACCATGATCATCTTCAGAGACGGACGGGAAGTGGCGCGCCAATCCGGGGCCATGCCATTACAGTCACTTTTGGGCTGGGTGAATCAGCATGCTTGACGAGCGGGGGGTCAGCGAGAAGGCGACACCCAAAATTCCAAACCGTGGCTGAGAGCAGATGATGGACCAGCCTGAAGTTGATGCAACGGCTGCGTTTCAAGGGTTTCATGACGCAGCGAAGACGGCTGCCGAACGGGTGTGGTGGTCGAAGATTATGCCGCTGGCTGTGGAGATGGGCTGTATGCCGCCAACGCTGCTGAGCGTGAGGCGAGGGGAGTATCTGGCGAAGGGATTTGCTCAGGTCCTGGGCAAGGAGTTTCAGGAACAGAGCCGACGCTTAGGGAGTGACGACGAGATTGAGGCGCATGAGGCCGCATTGCGGATCCGGGAGATCGTCAGCGCCATCGGCGTTTTGATCACAGCTGGGCAGCAGTGCCAGGGGAAAGGCGCAGCAAAAGATTAATCGCGAGCGGGCGGCAAAAGCTGTGGCTTCCAAGAAAAAATTCCGTGATCTGATTTTGGTAACCAATCCGATTGCCCAAATTTACGCGGAATCGTGGGCAAAGAATTTTCCGAGAAATTTTAATAATCAATATAAATCAATTGGTTGATGATTATTTCGCGATATTGGTATAGCGTGTTTTCACACAAATTTTCTCTGTTTGGACCACACCAAAAAATTAGAGAATTTCCGATTAGGGTCGCACACGCCTCACCATTTAGATACAAAGAACCCCGCATACTCCAAGATGCGGGGTTTTTTGTTGCCTGAAATACGCTAACAATTTCAATGCTTAGCGTCTCAATGGAAAATTCAGAAATTCTCTCCCAGCCCCCCTCAGCAGCTAAATTTTCTCTGATCTCCGCCATTTTCTCCGCGTCACTGGACTTTGACGCCGAGGTCCAGTGTCACTGGACTTCCACTGGACGTTGTGTGATTTCAGTGTTTTACAGAAAATTCTTAATCTGTGGGTTTCCGTTAGCTGATTGGTTGGGCGTGTGGGGCAGGTTTCGGAAATGACTACTTCATATTTTGGCATAATTTTCATAAAATCAGATGTTTGATCTGATAATGCGTCGTCTTTATACGGTCTAGTTCGATGGCAAAGATTTATCTTATTGCTGTGAGATATTTTCACTCGACCGGGGAACCGGTGACAGGATCGATGCTAATGGGTTTGCATTTTTTCCGAAAATTATGATTGCATGAATCACAAACCCCATAATACACGCTTAAATTTTCTCCGGAAATAAGCTCAGACAAGAGCTTTTTTTCCAGTGCGATCTCGGGTGGAACCCACTTGGAGCCGATTTTTATGGAAAGGCACAGACTGCACTGCTTATGCACTGCTGGAACATTTCCAGAGTTTGCCTGAATTCCAGTATGAAGATGGCGGTGGAGTTTTTTCTCCATTAGTAGCCGGTGACTCATGAAGAGATCATCCTCATCCACAATGAGACTCATGATCATGATTCGAATAACGTCAGGTGAATCACATCGATATGTTTGAAGCGTTTGCCCCCTGCCTCGTCTTGCCGATCGGATGAGTAAATCAATGTAAGATTTAGTGGATTCACCCTGGATGAAGTCGAGAAGTGTTTCGGTTCAGTTGGAAAATGACAAACAAGCCGTTTATAATGTGTAGATAATAAGCGGAGGTTTGTATGGAACGGAAGAAGCGGAGATTTACGGCTGAGCAGAAGGTAGGCTATGTGCGCCGTCACCTGGTCGAGAAGGTGGTTCTCTCGGATCTGTGTGACGAGGCGGGCATTCAGCCCAGCCAGTACTATCGCTGGCAAAAGGCTTTGTTTGAGAACGGCGAAGCGGCCTTGTCTGACAAACGCGGCCAAAAGGCTTGTGACCGACAGATTGCCGAACTAGAAGCGAAGTTGGCAACCAAAAATGAAGTTATGTCCGAGCTTCTTGAGGCGCATGTTGCGCTAAAAAAAGTCTTG